>NZ_RZQA01000186.1:0-8534 GCF_004022915.1 Mesorhizobium sp. M7A.F.Ca.US.006.04.2.1 | reverse complement strand
CGGCAGCGGCGAAACGGCTGGCGACGGGTGAAGGAAAAACCCCGTCGAGCCTGATGCGCGCCGCGCTCGCGGTCGAACCGGCGGTGTGGCAGGCCGGTGAATGCCTTGGTTTGCCTGGATATGGACTGAAGTCCGCGACGGTGGAAGCGCGGCCGGTCGTTGCCCCCTTCGGCCGCTTCCTGCCATCCTTCGACCTAGCGCTGGCGCGGGCCGTCGCCGGGCTGATTGGCGCGGCCCCGGTCCCGCCCTTGCCTTTCAGCGGCCACAGTGCCGGCTGAGGGTTGCGCGAAAGCTTAACCCAGACGTGCTGTTCTGCTTGGCAAGGGGGGACGCTCTCCCTATGTTAGGCGCAAGTTTCCTCTCATGACGCGTGTCCGCCTCGCGGACGCCAACGGGACAATTGATGAATCCGAACTATCGCAACCTCGCGCTCTGGGCGATCATAGCGGTCCTGCTCATAGCCCTGTTCAATCTGTTCCAGACGCCGCAGACGCGAGGGGCTTCCAGCGATGTGCCTTATTCGCAGTTCCTGCAGGATGTCGCGGCGGGGCGGGTCAAGACGGTGACCATTGCTGGCGCTCGTATCAGCGGCACCTACACCGACAATTCCAGCGGTTTCCAGACCTATTCGCCCGGCGATCCTTCGCTGGTCTCGCGGCTGCAGGACAAGAACGTCACCATCAATGCACGGCCTGAAACGGACGGTTCCAATTCGCTGTTCGGCTATTTGATCTCCTGGCTGCCGATGATCCTCATCCTCGGCGTCTGGATATTCTTCATGCGCCAGATGCAGTCCGGCTCCGGCCGCGCGATGGGCTTCGGCAAATCGAAGGCCAAGCTGCTCACCGAAGCGCATGGCCGCGTCACTTTCCAGGACGTTGCCGGCGTCGACGAAGCCAAGGAAGATCTGGAAGAGATCGTCGAGTTCCTGCGCGATCCGCAGAAGTTCCAGCGGCTCGGCGGCAAGATTCCGCGCGGCGTGCTGCTCGTCGGCCCTCCGGGAACCGGCAAGACGCTGCTCGCGCGCTCGGTTGCCGGCGAAGCCAATGTGCCGTTCTTCACCATTTCCGGTTCTGACTTCGTCGAGATGTTCGTCGGCGTCGGTGCAAGCCGCGTCCGCGACATGTTCGACCAGGCCAAGAAGAACGCGCCCTGCATCATCTTCATTGACGAAATCGACGCAGTCGGCCGTCATCGCGGCGCCGGCCTCGGCGGCGGCAATGACGAACGCGAGCAGACGCTGAACCAGCTGCTGGTCGAGATGGACGGTTTCGAATCCAACGAAAGCATCATCCTGATCGCTGCCACCAACCGGCCCGACGTGCTCGATCCGGCACTGCTCAGGCCAGGCCGCTTCGACCGCCAGGTCGTGGTGCCGAACCCTGACATCGTCGGCCGCGAGAAGATCCTCAAGGTGCATGTGCGCAACGTGCCGCTGGCGCCCAATGTCGACCTCAAGGTGATCGCGCGCGGCACGCCTGGCTTCTCCGGCGCCGACCTGATGAACCTCGTCAACGAATCCGCGCTGATGGCGGCACGACGCAACAAGCGCCTCGTCACCATGGCTGAATTCGAGGACGCCAAGGACAAGATCATGATGGGCGCCGAGCGCCGCTCGTCGGCCATGACGCAGGCCGAGAAGGAACTGACCGCCTACCATGAGGCCGGCCACGCCATCCTCGCGCTCAACGTGCCGTCGGCCGATCCGCTGCACAAGGCCACCATCATCCCGCGCGGCCGTGCGCTCGGCATGGTCATGCAGTTGCCCGAAGGCGACCGCTATTCGATGAGCTACAAATACATGATCTCGCGGCTCGCCATCATGATGGGCGGCCGTGTCGCCGAGGAGTTCAAGTTCGGCAAGGAGAACATCACCTCCGGAGCTTCTTCGGATATCGAGCAGGCGACCAAGCTGGCGCGTGCCA
The DNA here is from genome assembly GCF_004022915.1 of Mesorhizobium sp. M7A.F.Ca.US.006.04.2.1. NCBI lineage: Bacteria > Pseudomonadati > Pseudomonadota > Alphaproteobacteria > Hyphomicrobiales > Phyllobacteriaceae > Mesorhizobium > Mesorhizobium sp. M7A.F.Ca.US.006.04.2.1. Next base: position 6,609 of record NZ_RZQA01000186.1, on the reverse strand, counting down.
TGGTCACGCGCTGGGGCTTTTCCGACAAGCTCGGCCATGTCGCCTATGGCGACAACCAGGAAGAAGTGTTCCTTGGCCATTCGGTGGCACGCACGCAGAACGTCTCGGAAGAAACGGCGCAGATCATCGACGCCGAAGTGCGCCGCCTGATCGATGAGGCCTATTCGTCGGCGAAGTCCATCCTGACCAAGAAGAAGAAGGAATGGATCGCGCTGGCGCAGGGCCTGCTGGAATACGAGACGCTGTCCGGCGAGGAGATCAAGCAGTTGATCGCCGGCCACAAGCCCGCACGCGACCTCGGCGACGATACGCCGCCAAGTCGTGGCTCGGCCGTGCCGAAGTCCGGCGGCCGCCGCAAGAAGGGTCCTGAGCCCGAAGGCGGTATGGAACCACAGCCGTCGAGCTGAGTTCGGCCACCGATTTCATCGAACGCCGCGGCTTGCTCCGCGGCGTTTTTTGTTTTTGGCATTGGGGAGGAGTTGTCCGCGACCTCGCATCTGCGACGGTGACGATTGGCGAAAGCCTAGGTGATAGCCCATCTCCCCCCCTTGCGGGGGAGATTGGCAACGTCGCCGCTGGCGTGCCCTCGAAGGCAAAAAAAAGGCCCGCGAACCCTGCGGTTCGCAGGTCTTCTCTTCTTCAGATGTCTTGTCGCTCAGCTCTTCAGCTTGGCATTGCACAGGCTGTAATAACCGCCGCCCTTCTGGATCCAGCGAAGGCCGTTCAACGTGCCCGCGTCCTTGTTGCCATGGTAGCCCTGGAGACAGGTCTTCATGCGAGCCTTCGCGGGCTTTTCGGTCTTGAACTCGGCGGCCAGCGTGGTCGGAAATGTCACGCCCGCGGGCGCTGCAGTGGGGGCGACCGCCGCGCTGGTTTCCTTTTTCGTCTGCGGCTCGGTTTTGACCGTATCCTCGCTGACACTGTCCGCTGCTGATGTCGCGCACTTCTCCTTGCGAAAAGCCGTCCAGTCCATGCCGTTCAGAGTGCCGCCTTCCTTGGCTGTTCGATAGGTCTCGCCGCATTCCTTCATCGTCAGTGCGCTTGCGGGGGCGACGCTCCAAGCGACAAATGCGGTCGCAGCCAATACCGCCAATTTCAAACCGTGCATAAGACCCTCCTGGTTGATAATAAGTTTGACGTCTTTTTGTATATGGTTTGTTCTCTATATGTTCAACCAGAATCTTTACGGACTGCCGATGAGCTTGGCGTTGGGCAGTGTAGGCGAATTGATGATGCCGGCAGCCCGGCGACATGCAGATGCGAGCAAGGCAGTGTGCGTCTTCGCGCAACAAAAAAGGCCCGCGCATCTTGCGATGCGCGGGCCTTTGTTTGGAGACTATGGCTAAGCGATCAGCTCTTCAGCTTGGCGTTGCACAGGCTGTAGAAGCCGCCGCCCTTCTGGATCCACTTCAGGCCGCCAAGCGAATTGGCGTCCTTGAGGGCATAGTACTGGTCGAGGCAGGTGTGCATACGGCCCTTTCCGGGGGTCTCGCTGGTATATTTCGGCGAGATCGCGGACGGGAAGGTGACGCCCTTGGGCGCAGCCGTCGTCGGCTTCGCCGGCTCCTTGGTGTAGCTCGCCTCGTCGGCGGCCGGCACGGTGTCGTCATCCGAGGCGGCTGCGCCGCACTCGGTCTTGCGGAAGTCGTTCCACTTCATGCCGTTCAGCGTGCCGGCAGCCTTCGCCGCCTGATACTTGGTGCTGCATTCCTTCGCCGTCAGGCCCTTGGCCGTGCTGTCGTCCGCCGCGGCAGCCTTCGTGGTGTTGGTCGCTTTCTTGGCATCGGCCGGCTTGGCGTCGGTCGTCGCTGTGGCGTCGGTGCCGCACTGAGCCTTGCGGAACTGGTTCCAGGTCGCTCCGGCCAGTGTCCCCGCATCCTTGGCGGCGTTATACTTCGTGCTGCACTCGGCCATCGTCAGTGCGTTGGCTGGCGCGGCCAGGAACAAGGTAGCGACGGCGAGGCCGGTCAAAGTGGCAAGTCGGTGGATGAGCATAGCGTTTCTCCGTTGCAGCAGCCCATGATACGTCCCTGCAAATCAATAACGCTCAACGGTCGGTTGCGCCAGATGCTAAGTGGCGTATATATCGCCGAAAATCGGCTTCTCCCGATAAGGTGATGAAATCGTTGTCCGTTGCCTGGTTCAGAGCAAGATTTTCCTGGTGCATCCGCGCTGAAAGGCTCGAATGACTTGTATATTGCAGCATGGCAGTCTGGGCATGTCAGGTTGCGGCCACGTTGTGTGCAGTGCACAACAATGGTTTTCTAAGGATTGGTAACGTATAATCACACAATGTGATCATAGCGCCCTGGCCAATTGTGGCATGACGTGCCGGGGAAGAAACGTCGAGGAAGCTGACTGGCATGGCAGGGAATTATTTCGGCACGGACGGCATTCGCGGACGCGCCAACAAGTTTCCGATGACCGCTGAAATCGCGATGCGGGTCGGCATGGCCGCCGGCCTTTCCTTCCAGCGCGGCACCCATCGACATCGTGTCGTGCTCGGCAAGGACACCAGACTTTCCGGTTATATGATCGAGAATGCCATGGTCGCCGGTCTTTGTGCCGCCGGCATGGACGTGTTCCTGCTCGGCCCGATCCCGACGCCGGCTGTCGCCATGCTGGTGCGTTCGCTGCGCGCCGATATCGGCGTCATGATCTCGGCCTCGCACAACCCTTATTACGACAACGGGATCAAGCTGTTCGGACCCGACGGCTACAAGCTCTCCGACGAGATCGAGGAGCGCATCGAGAGCATGCTCGACAGGGATATCGAACTGGCGCTCGCCGACTCCGACGGGCTTGGCCGCGCCAAGCGCGTCGACGGCGTGCATGACCGCTACATCGAATTCGCCAAGCGCACCTTGCCGCGCTCGATGTCGCTCGCGGGCTTGAGGATCGTCGTCGATTGCGCCAATGGCGCGGCCTACAAGGTGGCGCCCGAGGCGCTGTGGGAACTGGGCGCCGAGGTCGTCGCCATCAATGTCGAGCCCAACGGCTTCAACATCAACAAGGAATGCGGCTCGACCCACCCGGCCGGCCTGCAAAAGAAGGTGCACGAAGTGCGCGCCGATATCGGCATCGCGCTCGACGGCGACGCCGATCGCGTCGTCATCGTCGATGAAAACGGCGCGATCGTCGATGGTGACCAGATCATGGCGCTGATCGCCGAATCCTGGCACCAGAGCGGGCGGCTTGCCGGCGGCGGTGTCGTCTCAACCGTCATGTCCAATCTGGGCCTCGAACGCTTCCTCGGCGACATGAAGCTGCAATTGCACCGCACCAAGGTCGGCGACCGTTATGTCGTCGAGCATATGCGCGCGCACGGCTTGAATGTCGGCGGCGAACAGTCGGGCCATATCGTGCTGTCCGACTTTTCGACCACCGGCGACGGCCTGGTTTCGGCGCTGCAGGTGCTGGCCTGCATCAAGCGGCAGGGCCGGCCGGTCAGCGAACTGTCGAAGAAATTCGAACCCGTGCCGCAACTCCTGAAGAACGTTCACATTTCCGGCGGCAAGCCGCTCGAGGAGGCGCCGGTCAAGGCCGCCATCGAAGACGCGCGTAACCGGCTCGGCAAGACCGGACGGCTGGTTATCCGGCCATCCGGGACAGAGCCGCTGATCCGCGTGATGGCCGAGGGCGACGACCCGCAACTGGTCGAGTCCGTGGTGAATGGCATCGTGGACATCATCTCGGAAACGCGCAGCGCCGCCTGAGCCCCACAGCGCCCGGCAGGACGTCGTCGCCTGAACCTGTCCAAGCCCGCCTTTCGGCGGGCTTTTTCTTGTCGGCTCCCAGTCTGTTCGCTGTTCGGAAATCTCGCAGCGGTTCCCAGAAGTTTCGAGATTCGTGGTTAAGCAACAGGGTTAAACGCCTTTTAACCTTTGCAATTCATTATCCACGACTGAAAGCCAATCGCATTTCGGGCGGGTTTGCCGTTCCGAGCTTCTCAGGGGTGACAAGCATGTTCAAGACAGCAAGAAAGGCCCTGCTCGCCTTACTGTTCGCAGGCCTGGCGGGGCCGTTGTTCGCGGCCGACCTGCCGGAACCGATCGTCGAAGAGGCTCCGCCTCAGGCCGTCTACGAGCAGCCGGTAGAAGTCGGCGGCTGGTATATCCGCGGCGACATCGACTATCACAAGTCGACCGTGCGCGGCATCGACTATATGACCTACACCATCGATCAATGTAATTGTACGGTCACGCCCGGCACCAGAAGTTTCGATTTCGGCAAGCTCAAGGGCGGGTTCTCGCTCGGTGCCGGCGTTGGTTACAAGATCAACGACCACTTCCGGACCGACCTGACCGCCGACTACTGGTTCAAGTCGAACTTCAACGGCGGCACCTCGGATATCAACGGAACATCGACCGAAGTGTCGAAGATGAGCGCCCTGCTGCTGCTGGCCAATGCCTATGTCGATCTCGGCACCTATCACGGCATCACGCCTTACGTTGGCGCCGGCATCGGCGGCGCCCGCGTCAAGTGGGATGATGTCTACGATCCGAACACCACCGAGTTCAATCCCGGCAGATCAAGCTGGCGTTTCGCCTACGGTCTGATGGCCGGCGCTTCGTACTGCCTGACCGACAAGATCATTCTCGATGCCGGCTACCGCTTCTCCCATATCCAGGGCGGCCGCATGTTCGACTGGAACATCACCAGCTCCGGTCCCGGCTTCGATCGTGGCATCAACACACACGAAGTGCGCGGTGGCCTGCGTTACCAGTTCGGTGGCAACAACGGTTGCGCCGCGCCGGTCGTTGCCTACCAGCCCGAACCCGAGCCGATCTACACTAAGTAACAGCATCTACATTACTTGAATTCTTCACAAACCGCCCGGCCTCAGCCGGGCGGTTTTTCGTTGGCCGCCTGGAATCGACAGGGGAAATGAATTCGCTAACGCTCTGTTAGCCTTAACCGCCACTTAACCACTATGGTTAACAATGCTCCTTGAAACGATGGCTGCCGCTGCGATTGCGGGCTGCGCCAAATTCGGGAGTCGGGGACCATGAAACTTACATCGCGTATGGCGCTGGCGCTCGGTGCACTAGCCCTCCTGCCGCTGACGCCGGTGCACGCGGCCGACTACGATCCGCCGATCTATGTCGACCAGGCGCCCGACTACGTCCCGGTCGAGGTCGGCTCCGGCTGGTATCTGCGCGGTGATCTCGGCTATGCCTTCAACAAGCCCTATGAATTTTCGGAAACTCCGGCCGGTCTGGTTACGGATACCAGCCCGCTGTCTGGTTCGATAGGTATGGGCTACCATTTCAACGATTACTTCCGTGGTGAATTGAATTTCGGTCTGCTGCCGACAAGCAAATTCGCCAGCAAATTCGACAGTACTTGCGATGGAACGCAGACGGTGACTGTCACCAGCGGTGGCAGCACAAGCGCGTTCGCCGGCCCAAGCACCCGTGGATGCGAAGGCTCCAACGACGGCAACAACAAGGCCTACGATGTGATGGCCAGCGCCTTTGTCGACCTGGGCACTTATGTCGGCTTCACGCCCTATGTCGGAGGCGGTGTCGGCATAGCGTACAGCACCTACAAGTACGCTCAAGGCGCTCGCAACTGTCAGAATTCATCGACAACATCAGGTACAACCACGACCATCTTTGAATGCGACGATCCAAACGGCTATGATGGGACGACGCAGTCGGAGAAGCAGTTCAGCTTCGCCTATACGCTCGGCGCCGGCTTTGCTTATCAGGTCAGCAAGAATGTTGCAGTCGATGTCGGCTATCAATACACGGCTCTGCCTTCCGCGAAATACGTGACAGCAGACGCTGTCGGCAACCCTGAGTTCAAAAAGGGCCTCGATTATCATCAGGTCAAGGTCGGGCTGCGCTACGATCTCTGGTAGGCGCGGCGAGTACGAGGACCAGCACGGCGGATCATGGGGTCCGTCGTTTGCGTTTGAAGTCACGACATCCTGATCGGGGATCGCCGGTATCCCGGCAACGACAAAAACTTTCCTCTTGACGCCTGAAGCCCGAACGAATATCGCCGTCCGTGGGCCACCCCTCCCCAACGAGGGGCCACTATCTGGAAGGATAGACCACGATGACGACGCATACGAAGCCCGGACTCCGTCCGGCAAACCCCAATTTCTCCTCAGGTCCCTGCGCAAAGCGCCCCGGCTGGTCGGTCGAGGCGCTAAGAAATGCTGCGCTCGGCCGTTCCCACCGCGCCAAGATCGGCAAGACCAAGCTCGAACAGGCGATCGAGCTGACGCGCGAGATTCTCCAGGTCCCGGCGGGTTACCGCATCGGCATCGTGCCGGCGTCGGACACCGGTGCGGTCGAGATGGCGCTGTGGTCGCTGCTCGGCGAGCGCGGCGTCGACATGGTCGCCTGGGAGAGCTTTGGCTCCGGCTGGGTCACCGACGTGGTCAAGCAATTGAAGCTCGCCGACGTGCGCAAGATCGAAGCCGGCTACGGCGAGCTGCCTGATCTCACCAAGATCGATTTCGACCGCGATGTGGTGTTCACCTGGAACGGCACCACGTCGGGCGTTCGCGTGCCGAACGGCGATTTCATTCCCGCGGACCGCAAGGGCCTGACCGTCTGCGATGCGACTTCCGCCGCATTCGCGCAGAGGCTCGAC
>NZ_RZQA01000185.1:0-8542 GCF_004022915.1 Mesorhizobium sp. M7A.F.Ca.US.006.04.2.1 | reverse complement strand
GCGGCAATTGCATTTCCACGCCCAAGCCGAGATGGACGACGGTGCCGAAGATGAAGGTGCCGAGGAAGAAGGGCGAGGGCAGTCGGCACAACTTTCCCGCCAGGCCGCCTACGACCGCGATGCCGATGGTGGCGGCGAAGGCTTGGGCATCGATCGGCGGAAACCAGACGATGGCGGGGATTTCGACCTCAGACGTGTCGACCCACATCTTGGCAACGAGTGCCGCCGTCATCGAGACGAAGATGACGCGCAGATATTGCATGAAAGCGACGAGCCGCTGATCGGCGCCGAAGGCACCCGCCATCAGCACCATGGCGGTGGCCGCACCCGGCGACGAGCCCCAGACGGCGGTGGTGCCGGGCAGGATGCGCCAGCGGCTGATCAGCCAGCCGAGCAGGCTGGAGGCTGTGACGGTGGCCACCACGACGCCAAGAAACAGCGGCCATTCCTTGTAGAAGACCGGAAAGATGTCGGCCGAGATCGACGCCGCGACGAGGCAGCCGACGATCGCCTGGGCGGCGCCGAACAGAAGACGCGGCACGCGCACCGTGGCGCCATTGGTGCCGGCGACGATGGCGGCCAGCATCGGCCCGATCAGCAGCGCCGCCGGCAGGGCGGCGAGTTCCAGCGCGCCGGCAAACAGCAAGGAAACAACCAGCAGGGCAAGCCACTGCCAGAGCCTGCGCATCCGCGCCATGCGCTCGAGTGTGGGCAGGTCCGGGGAGGGCTGCTCGGCCGAGGAATCCATGTTTCGCTCTTAGACCCGCAGGGCGAAAAATGCGAACCGCGATTCACAGAAAAATGATTGTTTCACCCGCCCAGGTGTCGAGTAACAGGTCTCACAAGCCGGCGTTGAACCGTTGCTCGATCTCATTGCGACCCGTGCGGTCGAAATCGTCGGGGACGGAAAACTGGCCGGCCATAAAACCGACCCGTCGCGCCTGCAGCGCCGGCTGTTCGATCGGCACGATTCTGGCCAACGGCTTGCCGGCTTTGGCAATAACAAACGACTCGCCTTGGGCTGCACGTCTCACAAGGCGCGACAGATGAGCTTTCGCATCGCGAATGTTTACTGTCTGCGTCAAAGATTGCTCCTCAAAATTGGCATCGAACTCACCCCGTCTTGCTGTCGGCTAGGCCGAAGCCGCCGACGGGGTGGGTCTCGACCTGGAATTCGAAGCCGGCGATGAACGGCCGCGCCTTGGCGATCGCCGCCTGGACTTCGGGAAGCTGCAGCGAGGCCTTGTGGCTTTCGGCGTCGGTCCACACTTCGGTGACCCAGATCGCGTCGGCATCGGCGGGATCGCGGGCGATGATATAGCTCAGGCAGCCCGGCAGGGCGCCGGTGCTGGCGCGCAGGAGGTCCATGACCGCGTCGCGCTGGCCGCGCGACGCCCGCATCTTGCCGATCAGTCCGTACATTCCGTTGTCTCCCTTTGAGGTTTTCGACAAGAGCGTGCAGATCGCCAGTATGCCGATAGCCGTTCAAGGCATCAACTGGCCGCCATTCACCTCGATCACCTGGCCGGTGATGTAGCCGCTGAGAAGGTCGGAAGAGAGGAACAGATAGGCGCCGACGCAATCCTGCGCCGTGCCGGCGCGTCCCTGCGGAATGGTGGCGACCATGCCCTTGATCTGCTCGTCGGTCGAATAGCGCTCGTGGAACGGGGTGAGAATTGTGCCGGGCGCCACCGCGTTGACGCGGATGCCGAAGCCGATCAGCTCCTTGGCCATGCCACGCGTCACATTGGAGACGAAGGCCTTGGCCGAGCCGTAAAGCCCGGCGCCGCCGCCCGCACCATTGCGGGCGGCGATCGACGAGGTGTTGACGATGAAGCCGCCCTGTTTCTTCAGCCACGGGATCGCCTTGCGCGAAGCAGTCAGCACCGAACGGGCGTTGAGGTCCATCACCGCATCGTAATGCGCCTCGGTCTGCTCGGCATAGGGGATGCGGCCGAGCATGCCGCCGGCATTGTTGACCAGCCCGTCGAGGCGGCCGAAATATTGCGCACTGTCCTCGACGACGCGCTCGACATCGGCGGCAACGGAGAAATCGCCCTGGACGAGAAACACCTCGCCGCCCTTGTCGGCAATCGTCAGGCCGAGCTTCTCGGCGGCGTCGCGGCTCGAGTTATAATGCAACGCCACCTTGCATTTCTGCGCTGCATAGGCCAGCGCGAGCGCCGCCCCGATGCCGGTCGATGCACCGGTAACCAGCACTGCCTTGCCGGCAAGATCGGGTATGCTGAGTGTGGTGGCTGGCACGGTTCTTCCTCCGGGATGTCTGCCTGCCCTTCGTAGGCCCTTGCCACCCCGGTGTTCAAGCCTTGGAGCAATTCAAGGAAAAGTGTGAGCGCTTTCCCCGGGGGATTTGCGTCAAACAAACCGCTCTACGGACGCAGATAGGCGTAACCCTGGCCTTGCAGTTCGGCGAGTTTGACGACGCCGCCCTTGTCGGCGGCATGAAATCCGGCGAGCAGGTCGGGGAGTGTAATGTCCATGCCGTGCATGGTGTTGGCGCAGGCGTGGGGTTCCAGTCCCTGCTGCACCAGGCCGGCGAAGCGCCCGGAAATCGCGGCCGATATGCCTTTCGACTTGAAGGCCGCGAGCGCGGGACCATGCACGACCAGCACGATGTCGACCTTGCCGCCGGTGCCTTCATAATGGTTCTTGATGTTGCCGAGCACGAAATTGACCTTGTCGCTGTCGCTCAAGTGGTAGGCGACTTTTTGCCTTGTGGGCTCGGTGGCGGCTGCCTGTGCTGCCCGCAGACCGAGAAGCGTTCCGGTTCCGGCAAGAACCGTGCGGAACATATCGCGCCGGCGCATGGCATCCTCCTCCGCTTGGCGGCTGACCGCGAATTGCGTGACTCCAGCCGCAATACTAGCATAAATTGCCGTTGCGTCCTTTCGATGCGGAGGAGAGGTCACATGGCGTTGAAGGAATGGGCGTTTGGGTTGGGGGAATGGAAGACGGTTGCCGGCGCCGGGTTTTGCGCCGTGCTGCTCGGCGCGCTTGCCGGATCGGCCTCCGCCGACGATGCGCTGAAGCTTACCGAACTCAGTCCGAACGGCGCTGATGCCTGTTTCGGCCGCGTCTATGATGCGGCGCATCTCAAGGCGCACCCGAAGCAGAAGGTGGCGCGGATCTTCTTCTACTACGGCCATGATCCGGTCAGCCGGCCGAACGAGGAGCCGACCGGGAATTCCGACACGTCCTACAATGCCTTCATCGCCACCACGGTGCGCGGCGCCAAGTCGCCTGAATGGGCCGGCGGCTGGTGCAATCATGCTTCCGAGGACGGCAAGACGGGCCCGGTCCATTGCGGCATGGAATGCGACCGGACGCTTGCGTCGCTGAAGGTCGATGACAAGGGTCGGCTGTTCCTCTCGGATCTGCAGCCCGACATCTATCTCGATGCCGGATCAGAAGAGGAGCTTGGCGCAGCGGAATATGACAGGCAGGCGCTCGGCTCGGAGGATGACAATTTCCGCCTCGACCCGATGCCGGCAGCGACCTGCCAGGCGGAGTTCGCGCGCATCGATCCAGTCGCCGCTGCGCTCGGAGCTCCGTTGCGCGAGCGGCTGAAGCCGGACCAGGCGTTCTGCTACGGGCGCGACTACGATGCAGCGCATCTCGGCTCGCACCCCGATCAACTCACCCAGTCGATCCGGGTTTTCCGCGGCAAGGTAGAACTGGCGTCCTTCGCCTCGGGCGGTGACACCGCCAATTGGCCAGACGGCGCCGACATTGCCGTTACCGTCACCACACGGCAGAAATCGGCTAAGGTGACGCAGACCTATTCCTGCCAGGGCGAAGCCGACCAGTGGCGCTGCGCGGCCAGCACGAAGATGAGCGATTTCTCCTGCGACATCGCGCAGAAGGAGATTTTCCTCAAGCGTGGCGCCAACGGCACGATGATGCTGGCCAACCCAAACAGCGCGCTTGCAATCGTCGACCTGTGTTCGAAGGCGGACGCCGGAAAGACGAAATCCGACGACAAGGTCTATCGGCTGAAGCCAATGCCGCAATCGGCCTGCTCGCCCTGAGCTCGGACTTGTCTACGTCGCCATGAAGGGATATATCTTTGCTATATCTCATTTGAGGATAGCGTGATGGACAAGGCGAAAGTGTTCTGGTCGGGCCGGTCACAAGCTGTGCGTCTGCCCAAGGAGTTCCGTTTCGAAACAGATGAGGTTTCGATCCGCCGTCACGGGCAAACCGTCATTCTGGAACCGCTTGCGCAGGACTGGGCGTGGCTAGACCAAGTGATCGGACCGCTTGATAACGATTTCGCCGAGGCGGCGCTCGAACGTCAAGACGGGCAGGATCGACCTGCCTTGGATGACGTTTTCAAGTGATCTACCTGCTCGACACCAATGCCGTCATCGCGGTCATCAAGGGCGACGCGGGTCTGTTGGCGCTGCTAAAACGGCACAGGCCGCAGGACTATGCCCTCTCTGCGATCGTCGCGCACGAACTGCACTATGGTGCTGAAAAGAGCCAGCGAAGGGCTGAAAATTTGGCGCGCATCGAAGCTCTGCAGTTCCCGGTGCTCGAATTCGACCGAGAAGACGCAAGACATGCTGGGGAGATTCGGGCAACGCTTGCGACGTTAGGAACTCCGATCGGTCCCTACGATGCGTTGATCGGTGGGCAAGCGCGCGCTCGGAACCTTGCGCTGATGACCCGTAATGTCCGGGAATTCGAGCGGATCAAAGATCTCTCAATCGAGACCTGGTGAACCGCCTCATGCGAACGGCACGGCCGTGGTGCCCTTGGGCAGCTTGGCCTCGTCGTCGGGCTCGACATGGATGGTGACGCGCACCGAGGGGATTTCGGCCTTCAGCGCATCCTCGATGCGGTCGCAGATGACATGGCTGGCGCCGACCGACATGTGTGCGTCGACGACCAGATGAAACTCGATGAAGGTGGCGCGGCCGGCGATGCGCGTCTTGAGGTCGTGCACTTCAAGTGCGCCCTTGCAGTTGGCCGAGATGACGTCGCGGATGCGCATGTGCTCCTGGGTGTCGACGGCGCGGTCCATCAGCCCGTTCATCGACGAGCCGATGACATGCCAGCCCTGCCACAGGATGTTCAAAGCCACGAGGACGGCAAGTGCGGGGTCAAGGATCTGCCAACCGGTCAGGATCGCCCCGACCAGGCCGCCGAAGACCCCGATCGAGGTCACCACGTCGGTCATGATGTGGTTGCCGTCGGCGACCAGTGCCGGTGATTTCTCCGCCCTGCCGGCGCGGATCAGCGTCCAGGCCCAGAAGGCGTTGATAGTCGTGGCAACGCCGTTGACCGCAAGACCTTCCCAAGGCTGTTCCAAGGGTGACGGAGTCTGCCAGGAGCGCCAGACCTCGTTGAGGATCAATAGCGCGGCAAGCACGATCAACACGCCTTCCAGCACTGCCGAGAAATACTCGGCCTTGTGATGGCCGAAGGGATGATCCTGGTCGGCCGGCTTGTGGCTGATCTGGATCGCCCAGAAGGCGGCGACCGAGGCGATGACGTTGACGATCGATTCCAGTGCGTCCGAATAGAGTGCGACTGAGCCGGTGACGTACCAGGCGGCAGCTTTCAGCGCGAGCACGACAAAGGCGACGATAATCGACCAGAAGGCGAGGTTCGCGACCTTGCGCTTCGCGGCCGCCTTGGCCGCGATCGCCATCGTGTTCTCGGCTTCGGCCATGATCGTCAGGCGGCCTTTTCCTTGGCCTTGCGCGGCAGGTGGGCGACGATGTTCTCGATGATGCGCATGCCGGCATTGTGCCCGAGCGTCATGATCGATTCCGGGTGGAATTGCACTGCGGCGATCGGCTCCTTGCGGTGCTCGAAGGCCATGATGACGCCGTCCTCGGTCTCGGCCGTGACGATGAAATCGTCGGGCAGCCGCACCGGATCGGCAAAGATCGAGTGGTAGCGGCCGACGGTGACTTCCTTGGGCAGGCCCGAGAAGATGATGCCGGGCTTGGAGACGCGGATGCGCGACGGCTTGCCGTGCATCGGTATGTGCAGCTGCCGCAGTTCGCCGCCATAGGCCTCGGCCAATGCCTGCAGGCCAAGGCAGACGCCGAAGATCGGCAGTTCGCGGGCGCGCGCCTTCTTGATGGTTGCGGCGCAATCGAAGTCCTTCGGCGTGCCGGGGCCGGGCGACAGCACGACGAGGTCGGGTTTCAGCCGGTCGAAGACTTCCTCAGGCACCGGCGAGCGAACGGTCGAGACGTTGGCGCCGGTCTGGCGAAAATAATTGGCCAGCGTGTGGACGAAACTGTCCTCGTGGTCGACCAGCAGGATGTTGACGCCGTCGCCGACGCGCGCGGTGGTGCGCTCGGTGCTGGCGGAATTGCCTGTCTTGGCGTCGCGGATGGCGGAGAGCATGGCGGATGCCTTCAGTTCGGTTTCGGCTTCTTCTTCCTCGGGAATGCTGTCGAACAGCAATGTGGCGCCGGCGCGCACTTCGGCAATGCCGTCCTTGATACGGATGGTGCGGAGCGTCAGGCCGGTGTTCATGTCGCCGTTGAAATTGACCATGCCGATCGCGCCGCCATACCAGGCGCGCGGGCTCTTCTCGTTCTGCTCGATAAAGCGCATGGCCCATAGCTTCGGCGCGCCGGTGACGGTGACCGCCCAGGCATGCGACAGGAAGGCATCGAAGGCATCCATGCCTTCGCGCAGCCTGCCTTCGATGTGGTCGACCGTATGGATCAGGCGCGAATACATCTCGATCTGGCGCCGGCCGATAACGCGCACCGAACCCGGCTCGCAGACCCGCGACTTGTCGTTGCGGTCGACGTCCGAGCACATGGTCAGCTCGGATTCGTCTTTCTTCGAGTTGAGCAGTTTCAGGATCTGCTCTGAGTCGGAAATTGCGTCGTCGCCGCGCTTGATGGTGCCCGAGATCGGGCAGGTCTCGACGCGGCGGCCGTTGACGCGCACGAACATTTCGGGCGAGGCGCCGATCAGATATTCACCTTCGCCCAGATTGATGAAGAAGGAATAGGGCGACGGATTGATGGCCTTCAGCTTGCGCGAAATCTCGGACGGCTGCGTCTCGCAGCGCTCGTAGAACATCTGGCCCGGCACGACCTCGAACAGGTCGCCGCGCTTGAACGAATCCATCGCCTTGCGCACCAGGTCGGCGTATTCGCCGGGTTCATGGTCGCCGCGCGGCGGGATGCGGTCGGGGCTCTTGAACGGCTCGGAGATTTCGTCGCGCGGCAGCCCTTCGGTCGAAAAACCCTCGCCGGCATAGTCGTAGCGGTCGGTCCATGCCTTGGCCGAATAATGGTCGACGACCAGGATCTCGTCAGGCAGGAACAGCACCAGGTCGCGCTGGCTTGGCTTGCGTTCGAGCTTGTAGTCTACCGGGTCGAACTGGAAGGCGAGATCGTAGCCGAAAGCGCCGTAGAGACCTAGATTGGCGTCTTCCTCGGTCTTGAACAGAGCGGTGATGGCGCGCAGCACCGTGAACACCGAAGGAACGCGGCTGCGCTCTTCTTCCGTGAAGACACGGCCGGGCTTGGCGACGTCGAGACGGATGAGCCTTTTCGATGTCTCGGCGATGGTGATATCGGCCAGGCTACCCAGCGCCTTGCCGATGACCGGCAACAACACCTCGCCACGGCCGTTGAGGGCCTCGACACGCATGGCGCGGCCGCGCGCGGAGATAACCAGAGGCGGGTCGATGATGGCGGTGTCCCAGCGCGTGTAGCGGCCGGGATATTCATAGTTTGAGGAAAACACCGCGCCGCGGCGCGAATTCAGGCCGTCGACGTAAGCGTCGATCGCGCCCGCATACGGCCGGTCGTGGCGCGCGCGGGTGATGGTGATGCCACCCGCGGTCACGAAACTTTCCGCGCCGTTTTCCAGAACCTTCATCGTCATTGCCGTCTCCATCAGCTTCTTGGGGCAACGGACCCGGGAATGGCTTGGAAAAAACAAATGGCCGCCCGGACTTTCCGTTGCGGCCACCCTCTCTATTCACGCGCACGTGTTCGAACAGGCCGCTGTCAGCAGGCCCACCACCAAATGGTCTTGATCGAACGCATATTCATGGCGAAATCCATAGCTGCGAAAAGAAGGATGCGCAACAGGTTTGAAAGTCTGTTCGTTGGCCGCCGCTTCTCAGGCTCATGGCACATCGCCAGAGCCGACAGTGCCGCTTAGAGTGCTCATCCAACAGCAGGAAGACGGGAAAATAACCATGACCGAGCAGATCGAGCGTGCGCGGACGTTTCATTCCCTCCACGTCAAGGGCAACCCGGTCGTCCTCTACAATGCCTGGGATCCGGGTTCGGCCAAGATCATCGAGAAAGCGGGTGCCAAGGCGATCGCCACCGGAAGCTGGCCGGTCGCGGCCGCGTTCGGCTACGCCGATGGCGAGAAAATCCCGCTGGAACTGGCGCTCGACAACATCAAGCGCATCGTCGGGTCGGTCGACCTGCCGGTGACCATGGACCTCGAGGGCGGCTACGGCGTTGACCCGGAAATCGTCGCTCGCACGGTGACGTTGGCGCTGCGGGCCGGCGCTATC
>NZ_RZQA01000184.1:0-8572 GCF_004022915.1 Mesorhizobium sp. M7A.F.Ca.US.006.04.2.1 | reverse complement strand
CTGTCCAGCATGGGATTCCTCCAAATCACGACACCTCCTCCGGTGCCCGCCAAAACGCGCCTGCATCCAGACCCGTCATCGATTTCAAGCAGATGTTACGGAGTTCTGTCAACGGAAACGATATTCTACTGGACAGAACGATTTGGCGGCGCGACACAGTCGCGTCGCTCGGCTTTCTTCAAACTGGAACCGCCATGGATTCGCCAAGCAAATCGGCAGATGCGGAAATCGACCGCGCCGAAGGTGTTGCAGCACTCGATCGGGCGATTGCCATCCTCGATGCCTTCAGCACGGAGGACCGGTCGCTCAGCCTAGCCGAAATCGCGGCGCGCACCGGCCTCTACAAGAGCACCATCCTGCGGCTTGCGAATTCCCTTTTGCGCGGACGATTGCTCGAGCGCCTCGACAATGGGCGCTACCGCGTCGGACCCGCGACGTTTCGGCTCGGTGCGCTCTACCAGCGTTCGGTCGTGGCGGTCGACATCCTGCTGCCGATCATGCGCGATCTTTCCGAGCGAAGCTGGGAAAGCGTTGCCTTCTACGTTCGCTCGGGCGATGTCCGCACCTGTCTTTACCGCGTCGAATCCAAGCACCCGATCCGCTACACGATACGCGAAGGCGACGTATTGCCTTTGCTGCTCGGCTCGGGCGGCCGCGTGCTCGCAGCGTTTTCGGGCCAGCAGGGCGAACCCTACGAGACCATCCGCAAGACCTGCAACTGTCTCGCCGTCGGCGACCGCGACCCCGAGACCGGGGGCGTGTCGGCGCCGGTATTCGGGCCGGGGGGCGTCCTGCTCGGCGCCTTGACCCTGGCTGGACCAAGCACGCGCGTCGACGCGGCCTTTCTGCAGCGCATGAAGCGTCCGCTGCTCGAGGCAGCGGCCCGCGCCACCCGCGCCTTCGGCGAGGACGCCTCAATGCTCGAGCAGGCAAGCCTGGCAGCGGACGCCCTGCCGTAGAATGCGGCCTGATTGGAAGGCTCGCCCAGTTCAACTTGACCAGAACCACACGGCGGTTCTTGGCGCGGCCCGCCTCGTCATCGTTGCTGGCGACAGGTGCCATCATGCCGGCGCCTGCAGCGGTCAATCGCGCCGCTCAGGTCACCGCGCCAGCAGGATGGTCGGAGCGTCGTGATAGGTGGTCTTTACCACTTCCCGGTAACCGCACTTGGCAGCCACCCTCAGCGAAGCGCCATTCTCCGGATCGATGATACAGACGGTCTTCTCGCGCCCGAAAATCACTTCGCCCCATGCCAGGACGCGGCCAACCACCTCGGTGGCGAAGCCCGCCCCGTGCACGGCCGGAACCAGCGCCCACCCGGCCTCGGGAATGCCTTCGATCGATGGTTCCATGTCGCGCTTCAGATCGTGAAACCCGGCCTCGCCGATGAAGCGCCCGGTCGCCTTCTCCTCGATCGCCCAGAAGCCATAGCCAAGCAACGACCACAGGCCGGCGTGACGCAGGAAGCGCATCCAGCTTTCTTCGCGCGTGCGCGGCTTGCCGCCGATGAAGCGGGTGACGACGGGATCGGTCCACATCGCGGCATAGGTGTCGAAATCATCCAGCCGGTGTGCCCGCAGGATGGTTCGCTTCGTTTCGATGACAGGAGCACTGGTCGCTTGCGGATTGTTCATGGGATCTGCCTCGCACGGATCGCCAGCGCTTAGCAAATCGCCGGTGCTGCGCAAGGGGCCAGGGCAACACGGCCCATCATCCAGGCGCCGCTATGGGAATTTTGCGCGACGATGTTATTTTTCACCGCAGGCTGATTCAACACCTGCCAGCCCGACCTTTTTTCAGGCGCGCATTGGTGGCGTCAAACCCAGGGAAAAGAGCATGGATACCACCGATCTTGTGCTTGCGATCTTCCATCATCTGCTGGTGTTTTCGCTGGCGGGGATCATCGGCGCCGAATTCGTCCTGATCCGCGGCGACCTGGGTGCTGCGACGCTCAAGAGGCTCGCCGGCATCGACCGCCATTACGGCGTCATCGCCGCGCTGATCATCGTCGTCGGCATCGGCCGCGTCTTCTATGGCCTCAAGGGCTGGGAATTCTACGTCTACAACTGGGTGTTCTGGGCCAAGATAGCGGCGTTCGGCGCTGTCGGCCTGCTGTCGATCATCCCGACCGTCCGCTTCATATCCTGGAACAGGCAGGCGAGCGGCAATGCCTCGTTCCAGGTGCCGGCGACCGAACTTGCGTCCGTGAAGACCTATATCCGCGCCGAAGCTTTCATCTTCCTGCTCATCCCGGTCTTCGCCGCGGCGATGGCGCGCGGCTACGGCTACTAGGGTGGCGATCACCCTCCGACATTATCCACCCATCGAGTGCGGATGTTTGCGGATATCGGCAGTTTGCCGCCCAGTTGCTATTTGCTAGCTTGCCCTAGTTGTTGCTTCATGCGCAGCCGGTGTTGAGAGGAGATCCGCGCGGCGTTGGAGATTCATATCCCGGGAGGAGATCACGATGAGAAGATTTGTCGCCGCTCTGGCTGCTGCCGCGGCCGTCACGCTTTATGGGTTCGCGGCCAGCGCGCAGACCTATCCTGAACGAACCATCACCGTTGTGGTACCGTTTGCCGCCGGCGGTCCGACCGACACGGTCACGCGCCTCGTCGCCGAAGCGATGTCGAAGGATCTCGGCCAGCAGGTCATCGTCGAGAATGTCGGCGGCGCCGGCGGAACGCTGGGTGCCGGCCGCGTCGCCAACGCCGAGCCTGACGGCTATACGCTGCTGCTCCATCATATCGGCATGGCGACAAGTGCGACGCTGTACAGAAAGCTCGCCTACGACACGCTGAACGCCTTCGAATATGTCGGCCTCGTCACCGAGGTGCCGATGACCATCGTCGGCCGCAAGGACCTGGAGCCGACCGATCTCAAGGGGTTGGTGGAGTACGCCAAGGCCAACAAGGATTCCATAACCGTCGCCAATGCCGGCATCGGTGCGGCCTCGCATCTGTGCGGCATGCTGTTCATGAGCGCCATCAAGACGCCGCTGGTCACCGTGCCCTACAAGGGCACCGGCCCGGCCATGACCGATCTCCTCGGCGGTCAGGTCGACATCATGTGCGACCAGACGACCAACACCACCAAGCAGATCCAGGGCGGCACCATCAAGGCCTATGCCGTCACCTCGCCGGAGCGCCTCGATGTGCTGAAAGACGTCCCGACGACGGTGGAAGGCGGCCTTCCCGAAGTGCAGGTCGGCATCTGGCACGGTCTCTATGCACCCAAGGGCACACCGGCCGGGATCACCGAACGCCTGTCGAAATCGCTTCAGGTCGCGCTGAAGGACCAGAACGTCGCGGCCCGCTTCGCCGAACTCGGCACCAAGCCATCGCCCGAGGCCGATGCGACGCCCGCCGCACTGAAGGCCAAGCTGGAAAGTGAGATCGCGCGCTGGAAGCCGATCATCGAAGCCGCCGGCCAGTATGCCGACTGAGGTTTGAACAGGGGCGCCACCGGCGCCCCTGTTCGCTCGGCATCCGCTACGCACCGCGGCTTGGGAGAACCATCATGAAACCTTTCGCGATCGACAGGGCCAACGGCCTGTGCGCCGCCCTGTTCATCGGTTTCGGCGCATGGTTCGCGCTGCAATCGCTCGGCCTCGAAATCGGCACCGCGTTGCGCATGGGGCCAGGCTATTTTCCGCTGGTCCTGGCGATCGTGCTGGTCCTGCTTGGCGCCGTCATTCTCGTCCAGGCTGTACGCGTCGAGGGCGAAGCGGTCGGGCATATTGCGTGGCGCGGCATGCTGCTCATCCTGCCTGCTCCGATCTTCTTCGGCCTGACGGTGCGCGGCCTCGGATTCATCCCGTCGATCTTCCTGACGGCGCTGATCGCGTCGTTTGCCAGCCGCTGCATGAAGCCGTTGACCGCGCTCGTGCTGTCGGCCGGCCTGACATTGTTTGCATTCCTTGTCTTCAGCTACGCGCTCGGCCTGCCGTTCCGCCGCTTCGGCCCGTGGCTGGCCCCGTGGTTGGTGTCGTAAGGCGATGAGCATGGATCTGCTCGACAACCTTGCGCTCGGCTTTTCGACGGCGACGTCGCTGACCAACCTCGGTTTCTGCCTGATCGGCGTCCTTCTCGGCACGCTGATCGGCGTCCTGCCCGGCATCGGCGCCACCGCGACCATCGCCATGCTTTTGCCCATCACCTTCCAGATCGGCGACCCGGTTTCCTCCCTCATCATGCTCGCCGGCATCTATTACGGTGCGCAATATGGCGGCTCGACCACCGCCATTCTCATCAACATGCCCGGCGAATCCTCGTCCGCCGTCACCGCGATCGACGGCTACCAGATGGCCAGGAACGGCCGCGCCGGGGCGGCCCTCGCGATCGCGGCCATCGGCTCGTTCTTTGCCGGCACCGTTTCGACGTTCCTCGTCGCCATCTTTGCCCCGCCGCTGACGGCGATCGCGCTGAAATTCGGCGCGGCCGAGTATTTTTCGCTGATGATCGTCGGCCTGGTTTCGTCCGTCGCGCTCGCCCACGGCTCGATCGTCAAGGCGCTGGCCATGGTCGTGCTCGGCCTGCTGCTCGGCGTTGTCGGCACCGACATTTACACCGGCACGCCGCGCTTCACGCTTGGAATCCGGGAATATGCCGACGGGTTGAATTTCGTTGCGGTGGCGGTCGGTGTCTTTGGCATCGCCGAGATCCTGCGCAACCTCGAAAACGAGGATGAGCGCTCCGTGATGATCCGCAAGGTCACCGGCCTTATGCCGACCCGCGAGGACTTTCGGCGCATGGCAGCGCCCATCGTGCGCGGAACGATCATCGGTTCAGCGCTCGGCATCCTGCCGGGAGGCGGCGCGATCCTGGCAGCCTTTGCCTCCTACACGGTCGAAAAACGCGTCTCGAAAAACCCGAAGGAGTTCGGCAAGGGCGCCATCGAAGGCGTCGCCGGACCGGAATCGGCAAACAATGCCGGTGCGCAGACTTCCTTCATCCCGATGCTGACGCTGGGCATTCCGGCCAACCCTGTCATGGCGCTGATGATCGGCGCCATGATCATCCAGGGCATCGTGCCCGGCCCCAATGTCGCGACCGAACAGCCGGCGCTGTTCTGGGGCATCATCGCCTCGATGTGGATCGGCAATCTGATGCTGATCATCCTCAACCTGCCGCTGATCGGGCTTTGGGTGAAGCTGCTGACGATCCCCTATTACGTGCTTTTCCCGATCATCATGGCGTTCTGCTCGATCGGCGTCTACAGCGTCAACAGCAACGTCTATGATCTCTACGCCGTCGCCTTCTTCGGCTTCCTCGGCTACCTCCTGACCAAGCTGCGCTGCGAACCGGCACCGCTGCTGCTCGGCTTCGTGCTCGGCCCGCTGCTCGAGGAAAATCTGCGCCGCGCCATGATTCTCTCGCGCGGCGACCCGAGCACCTTCGTGACCAGACCGATCAGCGCCGGCCTGCTGCTCATAGCGCTCGCCGTGCTCGCCGTCGTCTTCCTGCCGGCGGTCAAGAAAAAGCGCGAAGAGGTGTTTGTGGAGGAGAGTTGAATTACGCCGCCGTTCCGCCTCGGTCCTGAACCTCTTCGACCGGGTCGAGCGGTGCGATCGGCACCAGCGGTGCCGGCACATCGGTCGTCTTGACCTCGGCCTTGCAGATGTCGGCGATGACGCAGGCCGGGCAATCCGGCTTGCGCGCCTTGCAGACGTAGCGGCCATGCAGGATCAGCCAGTGATGTGCATGGCGCATATATTCGTCCGGAATGATCTTCAACAATCCCTGCTCGACCTGTTCCGGCGTCTTGCCGGGCGCTAATCCGAGCCGGTTGCCTATGCGAAGAATGTGCGTGTCGACCGCCATCGTGTGCTGGCCGAAGGCCATGTTGAGCACGACATTGGCGGTCTTGCGCCCGACCCCGGGCAGCTTGACCAATTCATCTCGATTATCGGGTACCTCGCCGCCATGGTCGCGGATCAGCGCCTGCGACAGCGCAATCAAATTCTTCGCCTTGTTGCGCCACAGCCCGATGGTGCGGATATATTCGCCGACCCTTGCTTCCCCCAGCGCCAGCATCTTGTGCGGCGTATCGGCGGCCCTGAACAGCGCCCGCGTCGCCTTGTTGACGCCTACATCCGTCGCTTGCGCCGACAGCACCACCGCGACCAGCAGCGTGAAGGCGTTGACATGTTCGAGCTCGCCCTTCGGCTCGGGCCGCTGGACGGAAAAGCGCCGGAATATCTCTTTCACTTCGGCCGGGCTGTAGCGTAACGCGCTTCGCGCCGGCCGCGGGCGCGGCTTTGCGTTCGAACCATCGCGTCGTGCGGGCAACGGCTCTTTTTTGGACAGGGAAGAATCTTTGGACTTGGGGCTTGCCATTTCCCTCCTATAATATCCCCTCATGAGCGACACAAACGCCTCGTTTCAGGCCGACGAGCCATTCTTTCAGGCGCTACTGACCCCGCACCGGTCTCTGGGCCGGACAGGCTTCTTCGTCCTGATGGGCGCGCTGCTGTTCGGCTGGCTGGTGACAGGCGCGTTTTTCCTGTCGCGCGGCGCATGGCCGGTGTTCGGCTTCTTCGGCCTCGACGTGGCCGCCGTCTACATCGCCTTTCGCATCAACTATCGTGCCGCTCGCGCACGCGAAGAAGTCTCGGTTTCGCGCACCAGCCTCGACATCCGCAAGACAGCCCCCTCGGGGAAATCGGAAGCGCATCGCTTCAATCCGTTCTGGGCGCGGTTTTCGGTGGCCCGTCACGCCGAGATCGGCATCACAGGCATGACGGTGCAAGGTGAAGGCCAGAACGTGCCGATCGGATCGTTCCTGGACCCCGATTCCCGCGAGAGTTTTGCCACCGCCTTTTCGCGCGCGCTGGCGGCCGCCAAGGCACGCTGAGCCAGCCGCGAGCGATTCCAGGGCTCGAATCCGGTGCCTATCCGGGTATGCGCCGCAAGAAGGCAAGTTTCGGGTGGCGATCGACGCCCCGAGGGGCGATATTCCGGCCCAAGGAGACAGTTCCATGAGCACACACACCGCAGTCCTCAAAAAGGACATCACGCCTGAGGGCAGCGATTATGAGATCGTGCGCCGTGCCATCGAGAAGATCAGTCTCGACTATCGTGATCAGCCTTCCCTCGAAGAGCTGGCCGAGGAGGTCGGCGAGACGCCGACCGGCCTGCAAAAACTCTTTACCCGCTGGGCCGGCCTGTCGCCCAAGGCCTTCCTGCAGGCGGTGACACTGGACCATGCGCGCAGGCTGCTCGATTCCGGCATGCCGCTGCTCGAGACCTCATTCGAACTGGGCATGTCCGGCCCCGGCCGGCTGCATGACCTGTTCGTCACGCACGAGGCGATGTCGCCGGGCGACTACAAGACACGCGGCGCCGGGCTCACCATCCGCTACGGCTTCCATTCCTCGCCGTTCGGTACCGCCCTGATCATGGCCACCGAGCGCGGGCTCGCCGGCCTCGCCTTCAGCGACCCCGGCGAGGAACGCGCCGCCTTCGCCGACATGTCCAGCCGCTGGCCGAACGCCATCTACGTCGAGGACATGACTGCCACCGGCCCCTATGCCGCCCGTATCTTCGACCCGACGCTGTGGCGCCCCGACCAGCCGCTGCATGTCGTCATGATCGGCACCGACTTCCAGGTTCGCGTCTGGGAGGCGCTGCTCAAGATCCCGATGGGCAAGGCCCGCACCTATTCCTCGATTGCGGCCAGCATCGGCGCCCCGTCCGCCAGCCGTGCGGTCGGTGCGGCCAACGGCGCCAATCCGCTCTCTTTCGTGGTGCCTTGTCACCGCGCCATCGGCAAATCAGGCGACCTCACCGGTTATCATTGGGGCCTGACCCGCAAGCGCGCCATTCTGGGTTGGGAAGCCGGGCAGGTATCGTAATATCGATTTTTCTCGATATTGCGAAGAAAAACATGGTTCTATCGGCGCTATCAAGTATAAGCGCTATTTACGCTGTGGTTCCGCTTTTGCAACCGAGGGCAACCTCCGGTTCCTGTAGTTGTTATTTTTGAGGCGTTATTTTAGGTAACTCTAAATTAACCACGATAAAGTGATGATGCTCTCATATTAATCCGGACGATCCGGCTTGATAGGAGGTCTCGATGACATTGTTTCGCGCCGCCTGCGGCGCAGCTCTGCTGGTTGCCAGCGTCGACGAGGCCGCGTTGGCCACGACGCAGAATGTCATCTTCAACGGCACGATCGCGCCCACCTGCACGCTGGTCGTTGCCACCAACGGTACGATGACGGCCAGTCCCGATCTCCAGTCCCTGAGCTCCCACAACAGCGGCGGCTCGGCTGGAACCGTGACGCTGACGACGACCGGAGGTGTGTCGCTGAGCGTCGACCCGGTCACCACCATGACGGTGCCATCCGCCGACAGCACGTCGACGACCTGGACACCCACCTACTCCGCCGCCGGCGCGCATTCCATCGTCGAGACCGGCTCGACAACCAGCATCACCACCCCCGGCGCAGATCTCGTCTCGGTTCACCTTGCCGGAACCAAGGGCGGCAGCAATCGCTTCGCCAACGGCAATTATCAGGCAACGGTAACGCTGCGCTGCGAATGACGCGAGCGAAGGAGGGGTCGTGAAA
>NZ_RZQA01000183.1:0-8582 GCF_004022915.1 Mesorhizobium sp. M7A.F.Ca.US.006.04.2.1 | reverse complement strand
ACGCTGAGGCTGCCGAACAGGCGAGAGCCCTGGAAGGTGCGGGCGATGCCCATCGCGACGATCTGCGATGTGCGCAGGCCGACGATCGACCGGCCCTCCATCTCGATGCTACCGGAATTCGGCTGGGAGAAGCCGGTGATCAGGTTGAAAAGCGTGCTCTTGCCCGAGCCATTCGGCCCGATTACCCCAATGATTTCACGTTCGTGGAGCTCGATGGAATGATCACGCAGGGCAACTAGCCCTCGAAAGGCTTTTGTCAGCCCGACCGTCCTCAACAGCACTCGACTCGACTGTCTATCCACCCGCCGGTTTGCCCCTGTCCCTCGCCGCCCCGTTCGGCCCGGTCAAGCTTCAAATGGACAATTCGAACGGCAAGATGTCAAGTCCTATTCCCAAGGGGAAAGCTATATGCCTGCCTCGGCTCGACCGTTGCCGCGACAGCACCGGCATCGATGCAGGGCCTGCAGTCCAGCGCGCCAGCGCTCGCTTCTCGAGCCTGCGCGCATAGTGCGTGGGCGCAAGGCACGAGACGAAGACGATCGGCGCCACCGGCCCGTAGACCTTGGGCGTCCTCGGACCGCGCTTGTGCTAGCTTGTTATCTGTTCGGCGACAGCTTCTTCGAGGCCGGCTGCGGCCTGGGCGGCGAGAGCGCGCGCCGCCGCCTGTGAATCGTAGAACTCCTCGAGCGCATGAACCCTGCCCCACCGCAGCGTGAACACGTGGAGACCACGGTTGACGTAGGACGTATCGCCGTTGAGCAGGGTAGCGGTGCCATCCCACTGAGCAAACACGGTGGTATGCCACGGCCAGCCCTTCACCCACACGTGGTTGACCGTGAGATGGAGAGTGGGCAGGACACGGCCGAGGCGCTCGAACCACCGGCGCAGGGCTTGCTTGTCGTGACGCTCGCCACCAAGCGCGTGTGCGCCACCAACCCGGTGATGGACATGCGGCGCGATGGCCTTCACCGCCGCATCCCAGCGATGGTTGTTGACGTCGTCGAAGCTCTGCCGGATCGATTTCTCGACAAAATAGCTGTAAAGCATGTGACCTCTCTCCAAACTTATCGGTGGCGCGCCGTTCCGACGCGAGACCCCGGCCAGCATCGCTCGGCCGTGGCCTGCGCGTCAGGTCAGGGCATTGTCGCGTCGGCTCGCAGGGATGTGTCCGTCTCGGTCGAGACCGTCACTTCCTCACCGGACCTTGAGAACGCGTAGAGCGGGCCCGGGTGGCCCGGTATGGAAAACGCCACGGCGTCACTGTTGGCGAGGCCCATGACAACCCGCAGCGGATCACCCCCGGCCTTCGGTGCGAAAGTGGCGGTGACCTCAAGCAGGTCGCCGCGCGGAACGTAGTAGGCCACCATGTCCAGGTGTCCCTGGTGCAGGCTACCGCCTTCGATCGGGCGTCCGATGGTGGCTTCCTCGGCAAGAGCCGGGGTTGCAAGAAACAGCGCCGCCAGCAGCGAGGCGCCCAAGGTTTTGCGGATCATCTCATTTGTCCTTTTTTAGATTGCGTTCACCCTCTATATAGGGTATAGATTACGAATGCAATCTAAAAAGGAGATGACGATGCGTGTAAGTCGCACTCAGGCCGCGGAAAACCGTGAGACCGTGATCAATGTGGCAAGCCGGCTTTTTCGGGAGCGCGGGTTTGACGGCATCGGCCTCAAGGATCTGATGAAAGGGGCCGGGCTGACCCAGGGTGCCTTTTACAAGCAATTCGAGTCGAAGGACGATCTGGCGGCGCTGGCGTCCAGGCGGGCGATGGAAAGCGCCACCCACAAATGGTCGGCCGCGACCGCGGCAAATCCCGGGAACCCGCTCGACGGGGTGATCTCATTCTACCTCAGCATGGATCATCGCGGAGAAAAGATGGACGGCTGCCCGGTCGTTGCGCTCGGCTCGGATGCGGCCAGGCAAGGTGCCGAGGTGAAGGCATCATTCGAGACGGGCATCAAAGCGTACCTTGAGATGCTCGGCGGTTGGGTTGGCGAGGGCGACAGCGAAAAGACCGGCAACAAGGCAATGGCCGTTCTCTCGACGATGGTCGGCGCGGTCGTGCTGTCGCGGGTCGTCAACGACCCCGACCTTGCGCAGGCTTTTCTGGATGCGGCGGCCGATCAGGTTCGCGAAGCAGTCGCTACTTGAACGGCGCGAGCAGCGCCGCCAGCACAGCAAGGATAGGAGAGCAGATGGAACGGATTGTCGTCACGGGCATGGGTGCGGTCACGCCCCTTGCCGCCAATGTCGAAGCGTCCTGGTCACGCCTGCTTGCTGGCCGGTCTGGCGTTCGCAGGCTTCCTGACGATGTGGTGGGAGAGCTGCCGGCTAAGATTGGCGGCGTGGTTCCCTCCCTGGGCGAAGACCCCGAGGCTGGTTTCGATGCCGATGCCGTCCTGTCCGCGAAGGATCAGCGCAAGGTAGACCGGTTCATTCTCTTCGCGCTGGCGGCGGCGGAAGAGGCGCTTGCGCAGGCGCAATGGAAGCCTGCCTTGGAGGCGGATCGCCTGCGCACGGCCACGATCATCGCTTCAGGTGTCGGCGGGTTCCCGGCCATCACCGAGGCGGTGCGCACGGTGGACCTGCGTGGCGCCCGCCGCCTGTCTCCCTTTACGGTGCCGTCCTTCCTGGTGAACCTCGCGGCGGGCCACATCTCGATCCGTCATGGCTTCAAAGGTCCACTCGGCGCACCGGTGACGGCGTGCGCGGCGGGCATCCAGGCGATCGGCGACGCCGCCCGCCTGATCCGCGCCAACGAAGCCGACATCGCCGTGTGCGGCGGAACGGAAGCGTGCATCAACACCGTCAGTCTCGGCGGTTTCGCCGCGGCTCGTTCTCTTTCAACCGGCTTCAATTGGGCGCCGGCCCAAGCCTCGCGCCCTTTCGACACATCGCGGGACGGCTTCGTCATGGGCGAAGGGGCCGGCGTGCTGGTCATCGAGGCGTTGAGCCACGCGTTGGCGCGCGGCGCAAAACCGATTGCTGAGCTCGTCGGCTACGGCACGACGGCGGATGCCCATCACGTCACCTCCGGGCCAGAGGACGGCGACGGCGCGCGCCGGGCCATGCAGATCGCGATTGCCCAGGCAGGGATTTCGCCACGCGACGTTCGTCATCTCAATGCGCATGCGACCTCCACGTCAGTCGGCGACCTGGGTGAGATCGAAGCGATCAAGAGCGTGTTCGGGCGCGATTTCGCGATAGCTGTCAGTGCCACGAAATCGGCGACCGGACACCTGCTCGGAGCGGCCGGCGGGCTTGGTGCGATCTTCGCAATCCTGGCGCTCAGGGATCAGGTCGCCCCGCCAACCCTCAACCTTGGCGAGGCCGATCCGGCCGGCGACGGAATCGACTTCGTCGCCAACGCACCCCGGCCCATGGAGATGGAGTACGCGATCTCCAATGGCTTCGGCTTTGGCGGCGTGAATGCCAGCGCCCTGTTCAGACGCTGGAACTAGCGGTGGCCAGACGCAGTCATGACCGACGCCCTTTGCCCCGGCCTATCTCAATGCTTTTCCCAATCCGATCCAACGCAAAGAAGGATATGAATCCATGAACAAGACCAATCCCGGCGTCGCCCTTGTCACAGGGGCATCTTCCGGCATCGGGCGCGCTACCGCCGACGCGTTGCTCGGCGCTGGCTTTCGCGTCTTCGGAACCAGCCGTCGCACGGCCTCACAGCAATCCGCCGGCGTGACCATGCTGACCTGCGACGTGACCGACGACGCGTCCGTCGCGACAATGGTCGATGACGTTCTGGCCGCGGCCGGACGCATCGACGTGCTTGTCAACAATGCCGGCATGGGCCTGTTTGGCGGCGCGGAGGAGTCCTCGACCGCCCAGGCCAAGGCGCTGTTCGACGTGAACGTCTTCGGCGTCTTGCGCGTGACCAACGCGGTGCTGCCGGCAATGCGGCGCCAAGGGAAGGGCAGAATCGTAAATTTGAGCTCGGTACAGGGGTTCATCCCCGCTCCCTATTTCGCGCTTTACTCGTCGACCAAACACGCCATCGAAGGGTATTCCGAGTCGCTCGATCACGAATTGCGCCCCTTCGGCATTCGCGTTTCGCTGGTGGAGCCCGCCTATACCCGCACATCATTCGAGGACAATCTTGCCGCCCCCGACCGGTCGCTCGAAATCTACGACTCCGCGCGCGCGGGGATGACTATGTCAGTGCGGAAATCAATGGAAAAAGGCGATGCGCCCGAAGTGGTCGCCAAGACCATTCTGGCAGCAGCGACCGATCCCGCGCCGAAGAAACGCTATGCGGCGGGGAAAATGGCGCGCCAGGTCCGTTTCCTGCGCCGTTTCGTCCCCGCATCCGCATTCGACAAGAGCCTGCGCAAGCAGCTTGGGTTGCCGGTCTGAAATCGGGCGCTGCCTTGGCGCGTCAGCGAGCAGCCGCCTGTTTCTCGAGCCTGCGGGCGTATTGCGTCAGCGGAAAGCACATGACGAAGAAGATCAGCGCCACCAGCCCGTATACCTTGAACGGTTCGAAGGTCGCATTGTTGATGGCGTTGGAGGTCCGCACCAGCTCCTCGAAGCCGATGATCGAGGTGAGCGCCGTCGATTTGATCAGCTGCACCAGGAAGCCGACCGTGGGTGCGCGGGTGATCGAAAACGCCTGCGGCAGGATGATCAGCCTGAGTTCCTGCAGATAGTGCAGGCCGAGGCTGGCACCGGCGTCCCATTGACCGAGGGGTAGCGCCGCGACGCCGGAGCGCCAGATCTCGGCGAGATAGGCGCTGGCGAAGAAGGTGAGGCCGAGCGCCGCCGCGGTCCACGGCTCGATGCGCAGACCAAGCATCGGCAGGCCGAAGAACATCAGGAACAGCTGCATCAAGAGCGGCGTCCCCTGGAACAGGGCGATGTAGCCGGAGGCGACACGCCGGCTCCATTTGTTCTCAGCGATCCTGAAGAACAGCACGATCATGCCGACGATGCCGCCGCCGATAAAGGCGGCCAGCGATAGCAGCACCGTCCAGCGGGCGGCGAGCAGTAGGTTGCGCACGATGTCCCAGAAGGTGAACTCGATCATGACACACCGGCTCCGAGCGCGCGGCGCCCGCCTGACACCAGCAGCCGGCGCAAGGCCATCGACAGAGCGAGATAGACCAGCGTCACGACGAAATAGGTCTCGAAGGAGCGGAAGGTGCGTGCCTGCAGCATGTCGGCCTCGTAGGTCAGCTCACGCACGGCGATCTGCGACACGACGGCGGACTCCAGCATCATGATGACGATCTGGCTGGTGAGCGCGGGGTAGATGATCTTGAGCGCCTGCGGCAGCACGATCTTGACGAACACCTGGCGTGGCCGCAGCCCAAGGGCCAGCGCTGCTTCCGTCTGCCCGCCGGGCACGGCGTCAAGCCCGGCGCCGACGATCTCGATGGTGTAGGCCGCCATGTTGAGCGTCATCGCCAGCATCGCGGCCAGGAGCGGGTCGAGCCGGACGCCCAGGCTGGGCAGCCCGAAGAAGATGAAGAACAACTGCACCAGGAACGGCGTGTTGCGCATCACCTCGACATAGCAGGCGATTGCCCGCTTGAGCAGCACCGGGCCGTTTCGCCGCCCCGCGGCACCCAGGATGCTGAGCAGCGTTCCGGCCAGCGTGGTCACGGCGATCAGCAGGATCGTCGTGGCCGCGCCATGCGCGATGTCGCCCAGGGCACCCGGGAGCCAGGCAAAGGCCACGGAAACTCAATCCTTGAGATTGTCGGGATTGAGCGGCGTCTTCAGCCAGGCTTTCGAGCTTTCGTCCAGCTTGCCGTCGGCCAGCATCTTGGCGACCGCATCGTTGACGGCCTTCTTCAGGCCGTCTTCGTTCTTGTTGAGGCCGATATGCGAGGGCGAGGTCAGAAGCTGGAACTTCTGCTCCGGCTTCAGTGCGTCCTGCTTGGCCAGCACCTGCGCGCCGACGTCGTTGCCGACGACCATCAGCTGCGTCTGGCCGGAGATGAAGGCCTGGATCACCGAATTGTAGTTGTCGAAGCGCTTTATGTCGGCCGATGCCGGTGCTGCCTCGGTGAGCGAGGTGTCTTCCAGCGTGCCGCGATTGACGGCGATCGACTTGTCGGCGAGGTCTTCCTTGCCTTTGACGGCAAGCGCTGCCGGACCGATCACGGCGATGTAGTAGGGCGCGTAGGCAGCGGCGAAGTCGATGACCTGCTCGCGTTCCTTCGAATAGCCGACGCTCATCAGCAGGTCGACGCGATGATCGTTCAGATACGGGATGCGGTTCTGGCCGGTGACGGCGATGGGATTGAGCTTCACCTTGAGCGTATCGGCGATGTATTGCGCGACATCCATGTCATAGCCCTTGAGGCTCATGTCGGCGCTGGCCGAGGAGAAGGGCGGAAAGTCGGCGAAGACGCCGACATTGATGGTGCCGGCCTTGGTGATGTCCGCCAGCGCATCGGCGCTAGCGGCCTGAACTGCGAGGCCGAAACCGGCCGTGCCGAGCATCAGCACGGCGGCGATGGAGGCAAATGTCTTACGGATTGTCATTGTCATTCCCCTGTCTGGAAGCTTTGTTTGTTCGGGTCGGCCGCCGGCTCCAGCGCGGCGGCTGCCTTTGCTTTTCTAGACGTCAGGCGCCCTTGCCTGTTATCGCCGGGCTGAACACCATCAGGCTCAGTATCTCGAACAGCACCTGCGCCGCAGCGTGCGCCGTGTTGGTGGTG
The DNA here is from genome assembly GCF_004022915.1 of Mesorhizobium sp. M7A.F.Ca.US.006.04.2.1. Classification (NCBI taxonomy): domain Bacteria; kingdom Pseudomonadati; phylum Pseudomonadota; class Alphaproteobacteria; order Hyphomicrobiales; family Phyllobacteriaceae; genus Mesorhizobium; species Mesorhizobium sp. M7A.F.Ca.US.006.04.2.1. The sequence goes on along the minus strand of NZ_RZQA01000183.1, from coordinate 1,899 downwards.
GCGTCGTATTGCGGCGCCACCTCGACGACGTCGCCGCCGACGATGTTGAGACCTTTGAGGCCGCGCAGGAGTTCAAGCACTTCGCGCGTCGTCAGCCCGCCGACCTCCGGCGTGCCGGTGCCCGGCGCGAAGGCCGGATCGACGCTGTCGATGTCGAAGGAGACATAGGTCGGGCCGTCGCCGACGATCTTGCGCGCCTTCTCGATGATCGCCGGAATGCCGAGGCCGGTCACCTCCTCGGCATGCACCACGGTCATGCCGGACTCGTAGGTGAACTCCCACAGATATTCGGCCGAGCCGCGGATGCCGATCTGGATCGTGCGCGTCGGGTCGAGCACGCCGTCAAGCACAGCGTTGCGGAACGGGCCGCCATGGTGGAACTTGGTCATGTCGAACAGGCCGCTGGTGTCGCAGTGGGCGTCGATATGGATCAACCCGACCGGAGCTTTCTTGCCGACGGCCTTCAGGACCGGATGGCTGATCGAATGGTCGCCGCCGATCGACAGCGGAATCACCCCGGCATCGACGATCTGGTTGGTGCGGCGCTCGATATCCTCATGGCTGGTCTCAAGCCGGTAGCGGCTGCGGAACGGCGTGTCACCAATGTCGGCGACCCTGAGCTCATGCGTCGGCGCGCATTCCAGCACGTGATTGTAGGGCCCGATGCGCTCGATGGCGCGCAACGCCCTTGGCCCGAAGCGCGAGCCCGGGCGGTTGGTGACGCCGAGATCCATCGGCACGCCGATCATCGCCACCTGCAAATCGCCGAAATCCGGATTGTCGGCCGATATTTCGCGGTAGGGCGCGGCAAGAAAGGTCGGGATGCCTGAATAGGGCGCCAGCCGCGTGCCGCTCTTGGAGAAGATCTTGTCGGCGACCTTGCGGAATTTCGGGTCGAACATCTCGCCGCCATGGCTTTCACCATATTTGCGACGCAACGCATCGAGCTTGCCGCGATCGTATCCCATGTCCGCTCCTCCTGGGCTGATGCAGTGCCGGCGCGGGTGACGCCTGCGAACCGACCGTCATCCGGCCGGGCCGCTGTCCCGCTGGCTGCCTGCAGATTTCATGTCTTGATGCTGTTCTGAACTCAAGTGTCTGGCAGTGGCATTGAAAAATCAATTGATATTGTTAGGGTGTTTTCTGTGAGAAAATCTCACAACAAAGTGGTACCATGACCAAGCGCCTGCCACCGCTCAATCCGCTGCGCGCCTTCGAGGCAACGGCTCGCCATGGTTCACTGACCAAGGCGGCGACTGAGCTGAACGTCACGCATGGCGCTGTCAGCCACCAGATCAAGGCGCTCGAGCAGTCGCTCGGTGTCAAGCTGTTCGAGCGGGTCGGCCAGCGGGTCAAGCTGACACCGCATGGCGCGGAGCTTCTGCCGGCGGTGTCGACCGCGTTCGACGGCATCGCCGCCGCCACCCAGCGCATGACAAGGCCGGCGAGCAGCGGCACACTTTCGGTCTCCTGCGTGCCGGCGCTACTGTTGCTGTGGATGACACCGCGGCTCGGCAGTTTCATGGCGCAATATCCCGACATAAGGCTGACGCTTATTCCTTCCAACGATCCCAAGGATTTGCGGGCGCCCAATATCGATGTCTGCGTGCATTATGGCGACGGCAGCTGGACCGATTGCTGGATGCGCAAATGGTCGGGCCTCGAACTGTTTCCCGTGGTCAGCCCGACCTTGATCAACAACCGGCCGATCCGCAGCGTCAGGGATCTCGCCGATCATGTCTTCCTGCATGGCGATGACGGCCGCGAGTGGCACACCTGGCTGGCTGCCGCCGATGCGCTGGACCTGGAGCGGGGCCGCCGCCATCACCTCGGCGATGCCCGTATGGCGACCGAGGCGGCGGTGCACGGCCACGGCGTGGCGCTGGGCGACTCGGTGAC
>NZ_RZQA01000182.1:0-8625 GCF_004022915.1 Mesorhizobium sp. M7A.F.Ca.US.006.04.2.1 | reverse complement strand
GGCGCAGCATGGTCTGATCGCCAAATCCGATCGACGGCTTGCCACGCTGAACCTTTGCTTTCTCGCCTTCATCGCCTTGCTGCCCTTCTCGACCGACCTTCTGGCCGACTTCCTCGAGTTCAGAACCGCGGTGCTGGTCTACTGGCTCAATCTGCTGGCGCTCGGCGTCACGCTGTTCGCGAGCTGGCGTTATGCGGAGAAAAGCGGCTTCGTAGCAGAGGATGTCGATGCGGAAACCAAACGCACGGTCTATCTGCGCATCATCAAGGCACAGATCCTGTGGGCGGCCGGTGCCGCACTCTCGCTTGTCAGTCCCTCGCTCAGCGTCGGCTTCATCCTGATCGTGCAGTTGGTCTATGCCGCCGCGCTTCGCGGTTCACTGCTGCGCAAGGTTATCGGCTGAGGGCCCGCCGACAAACTCCACCGTCACGCCCGGCGAAACCAATTTGGCCAGCTCCCGCGCATCCCAGTTGGTCAGGCGTACGCAGCCATGGCTCTCGGTCTTGCCGATCTTCGACGGATCGGGCGTGCCGTGGATGCCGTAGGTCGGCTTATCCAGGGCGATCCAGACCGAACCGACGGGACCGTTCGGGCCCGGCGGAATGGTCAGGACCTTGTCGTTTTGACCCTGCTTGAAATTGATGCTGGGATTGTAGGTGTAGTTCGGATCGAGCGCCACGCGCGACACCGTGTGTATGCCGGACGGTGACGGCGTATCCGACGAGCCGATGGTTGCGGGATAGGCGGCGACCAGTTTGCCGCCGGCGTCATAGGCGAAAACCTCTTTCTTGTCCTTGTCGGCGACGATACGCGCCACCGGCGTCGAAACCAGCCTGCCGAAATTGGCGACCTTGATGATCGTGCCGGGACGATTGAAATCGACCTCCGGGTTGAGCGCCTTGAGATAATTCTCGTCCATGTGAAAGCGCTCCGCGAGCGCCTCGGTCACCGACGTATAACCCATGCGGTCGAGTTGCGCCTTCTGGCTGTAGTCTTCCGGGATCGACGCGACATAGGGACCGGCCGCGTCCTCCGCTGTAATCGTGTAGTTGGCGAAGGCATCGCCGCCGGATTGCGCAAGTGCCGCTTGGATGGCGACCGCGTCGGTCGATCGCAGATTGGCGCCGGTGATCTGGTTGTAGGCGGCGAGCGCCTTGTCGACATTCGAACCGAAACGCCCGTCGATGACGCCAGGCGAAGCGCCACCCCGGTCGAGCAGCACCTGAAGGGCGGCGACATCCTGGCGCGCTCCCAGCGAAAGTGCCGGGGCAACGGTGGTCTTGTCGCCGGCCTTTGGCGGCAGAGCCGCCTGATCGGCGGGTGTCGTCGGCTGGGCAGGGTCTATCGCGGCCTCGTTCAGCGGCTGGCGCTTGATTGTACCCGGCTTAGCCGGCTGCGGCGCGTCGGGATAATTGTCGTCGTAATTGCCATCGTCCTGCGGCGCCGGCGGGTAGGCTTCGGCGGAATTGTCCCCATAGGGATCGTACTCATCTGCCGGCGGCGGGATAACGCGGCCTTCCTCTTCCAACTGCTTGCGCCGGAACCGCGCCATGTCTTCCGGATCGTCGAGATAGTAGCGGTCGTCGCCTTCGGGGGCGCGGCCCAGTTCGCGCAGTCGTGTCTCGCGGCGCAAGGCGCGGCGGTCGAGCCGGGTCTGCGGCGGCTGGATGGCGATGACCTTGCCGGTATCGGCATCGACGATCACGCGGTTGCCCCTGGCGTCGTAGTAGATGTCGAGATTACCGTCCTGGGCGACAAGGATGCCCCCGGTATCGGCAGCGCGGACAACCCTTGGCGCATTGTCCGTCGTCGGCGCGGCGAACGCCCCGGAAGACACAAGCCCGGCGGCTAGCGCCGAGAGGGCAAAGATCGTGCGGAACATGGTGGCCAAATTCTCCGGTCCGTAAATTTGCCGCCGCCGGCATTGTCTTCTGGCGAACCCCTTCGCCAGCAAACCAGTTACACCATCCTATGGTTCCAACATGAACCGGGCATGAAGATGGCGGTTTTCCGGCGCCTCAAGGAATATAGGCTAGCTTTCGGCAAGTCCCAATTCCTTGCGCGCCTGCCTGGTAAGCTTCAGGGCGACAAGGCGATGGCTCTCGCGCAGATAGTCCTTCAGCGCGGCATCATCCATGCTCTGGCTTGTCCGACGCTGGATCCATGTCATGCCGCGCGAGGCAAGATAGGGTGCGGGCCGTAGCCCCGGCTGTTCCTTGAGCACATCATAGGCGATATCGGAACATTTGAAGGTGACGAAGAGCTGCTGGCCATCGTCCCAGCCGCCGATCGCGAAGACCTTGGCCCCCACCTTCCAAACATGGGCGCCACCCCACTGGACGACATGGGTCGTCGAAGGCAGCGAGTCGCAGAAGCTGTTGTAGTCGTCCAGTGTCATCCCCACCCCACGTTTTATATAAAAACGCCGCGCGTCCAGGAAGGACGCGTGGCGCGGGATCAGGCTGCCGCTTCCGCCGCGACGATCGTCGGTTTGGAGCGGAAATTCAGCCGGTCGGAACCGGCTGTCACCTTGACGGTCGAGCCGTCGAGGATGTCGCCGAGCAGGATCTTCTCCGCCAGTGGGTCCTGCAATTCCTTCTGCATCACCCGCTTCAGCGGCCGCGCGCCATAGGCCGGGTCGTAGCCCTTGGCCGCCAGCCAATCCACCGCCTCCTGGTCCAGCGATAGCGTGATCTTGCGGTCGACAAGCAGGCTCTCGAGCCGCTTGAGCTGGATCTCGACGATGCGGCCCATATCCTGCCGGCGCAGCCGGTGGAACAGGATCACCTCGTCGACGCGGTTGAGGAACTCCGGCCGGAACGATGCCCTGACGACGTTCATCACCTCGTCGCGCACCAGATCGACATCCTGGTCCTCGGTGAGGTTGACGAGATATTCGGCGCCGAGGTTCGACGTCATGATGATCAGCGTGTTGCGGAAGTCGACCGTGCGGCCCTGGCCGTCGGTCAGGCGGCCGTCGTCGAGCACCTGCAAAAGCACGTTGAACACATCCGGATGCGCCTTCTCGATCTCGTCGAACAGCACGACCTGATAGGGCCGGCGCCGCACCGCTTCGGTCAGCGCGCCGCCTTCCTCATAGCCGACATAGCCGGGAGGCGCGCCGATCAGCCGGGCGACCGAGTGCTTTTCCATGAACTCCGACATATCGATGCGCACCATGGCGCTCTCGTCGTCGAACAGAAAGCTCGCCAGCGCCTTGGTCAACTCGGTCTTGCCGACACCCGTCGGTCCGAGGAACATGAACGAGCCGATCGGCCGGTTCGGATCCTGCAGGCCCGCGCGGGCGCGGCGCACCGCTTTCGACACAGCTTGCACCGCCTCGCCCTGGCCAACGACGCGCTTGCCGATCTCGTCTTCCATGCGCAGCAGCTTGTCGCGCTCGCCCTGCAGCATCTTGTCGACCGGAATGCCGGTCCAGCGCGAGACGATATGGGCGACGTGGTCGGGGGTAACCACCTCTTCGACCATGCCGGCTTTGCCGTCCTGGGCCTCGGCCTCCTTCAGCTTCTTTTCCAGTTCCGGAATCTTGCCATAGGCAAGCTCGCCGGCGCGCTGGAATTCACCCTTGCGCTGGGCAATGGCAAGGTCGTTGCGCGCCTCGTCGAGCTGCTTCTTCAGGTCGGCGGCGAGCCCGAGCTTCTGCTTCTCGGCCTGCCACTTGGCGGTGATCTCGGTCGATTCCTCCTCAAGGCCGACGAGTTCCTTTTCCAGGCGGGCGAGCCGGTCCTTCGAAGCATCGTCCGTCTCGACCTTCAGCGCCTCGCGCTCGATCTTGAGCTGCATGATGCGGCGATCGATCTCGTCCAGCGCCTCAGGCTTGGAATCGACCTGCATGCGCAGCCGCGATGCGGCTTCGTCGACCAGGTCGATCGCCTTGTCCGGCAGGAAGCGATCGGCGATGTAGCGGTTGGACAGCGTCGCCGCCGCCACCAGCGCTGAATCCGAAATGCGCACCTTGTGGTGCTGCTCGTATTTCTCCTTCAGGCCGCGCAGGATCGAAACGGTGTCTTCCACCGTCGGCTCGTCGACGAAAACCGGCTGGAAGCGCCGGGCAAGGGCTGCATCCTTCTCGACATGCTTGCGATACTCGTCGAGCGTGGTGGCGCCGACGCAGTGCAGCTCGCCGCGCGCCAGCGCCGGCTTCAGCAGGTTGGACGCATCCATGGCGCCATCCGCCTTGCCGGCGCCGACCAGCGTGTGCATCTCGTCGATGAACAGGATGATGTTGCCGCTGGCCGAGGTGACTTCGGAGAGCACGGCCTTCAGCCGCTCCTCGAACTCGCCGCGATATTTGGCGCCGGCAATCAGCGCGCCCATGTCGAGCGCCATCAGCTGCTTGTCCTTCAGCGATTCCGGTACGTCGCCATTGACGATGCGCAGTGCCAGGCCTTCGGCGATCGCCGTCTTGCCGACGCCGGGTTCGCCGATCAGCACCGGATTGTTCTTGGTGCGGCGCGACAGCACCTGGATGGTGCGGCGGATCTCGTCGTCACGGCCGATCACGGGGTCCAGCTTGCCGGCACGGGCATCCGCAGTCAGGTCGCGCGCGTATTTCTTCAGCGCGTCGTAGCCCTGTTCGGCACTCGCCGAATCGGCGGTGCGGCCCTTGCGGACATCGTTGATGACCTGGTTGAGCGCCTGCGCGGTGACGCCGGCCTTGGCCAATATGTCGGCGGTCTTGGCCGACTTTTCCATGGCGAGCGCCTGCAAGAGCCGCTCGACCGTGACAAAACTGTCACCGGCTTTCTTGGCCAGTTCCTCGGCGGTCGAAAACACTTTCGCCAGCGGCTGGGCCAGATAGAGCTGGCCATTGCCGCCCTCGACCTTGGGCATCGCTTCGAGCGCCGTCTCGACGCCAAGCTTGACGTCGCGGACGTTGCCGCCGGCGCGTTCGATCAGCGACGCGGCCAAGCCCTCGTCGTCGTCGACGAGCACTTTCAGGATATGTTCAGGGGTGAATTGCTGGTGGTTGCGGGAAAGCGCCATGGTCTGCGCGGACTGGATAAAGCCGCGCACGCGCTCTGAGTATTTCTCAAGGTTCATATCTGTCTCCTTCCATCACCGGCCCGCTTTGCGGCACCGGATCCGATTGCGGTGACGGACCCGCTCATTCGAGCCGGGTCCAGTTGAGGCTGATATGGTGCACAGGCGCTGAACCCTCAAGACGTCCCGATATCGGCAACCACATAATATTGCACGGCCGCCCAAACGAAAACGGCGGAGATTTCTCTCCGCCGCTCAATGCCTTGAAATGCCGTTGGGTCAGTTATCGATATCGACATTGACCGGTTGGGCGTTGCCGCTGTCGGCCGGGGCCGCAGCCACCTCGCCGGCGTCGGTCCCGGAACTGGCATTGTCACTACCGCCATCAACCTGATCGGCGTTGACGCGCGGGCGGCGCGGACGACGCGGACGACGGGCAGCACCGCTTTCGGCGGCCGCCTCGTTGAGTTCGGCCTGGGCGGCAAGACCTGCCGGGGAAAGGTTCTCGAACGACGGAGCCGGTTCGGCCGGCGCCACAGATTCGGTCGGCGAAACGGCTTCGCCCTGGACCGGGATCTCGTTGCCCTGGGGCTGACCACCTTGCTCGGCGGACGATGAAAAGTCGCGCTGGCCGTTCTGGCCATAGCCGCCATTGGGGCGGCGATCACGATGGCGCCCGCCATTGTTGTCGCGGCCGCCATTGTTGCGCCCGCCATTGTTATCGCGGGCCTCGCGGCCACCTTCCCGGTTCAGCGCGACCTCGGCCGGCGTACCTTCGATAACCGGCTGCGGGCCGGCGCCATGGTTGACCACCGGGATCTGGACGTCGGAAGCAGCGTTGCTGTTGTTGCCGCTATTGTCGAAATCGTCGCGGTCCTCATCGCCATCATCGTCGAAATCATCGCGATTCTGCTGCGTGTTCTGGATCGGCATCTGCGCCTGTGCGGCCGCGATGATGCGATTGTAATGCTCGGCGTGCTGGAGATAGTTCTCCGCCATGACCCGGTCGCCGGAGCTGTGTGAATCACGGGCAAGGGTGGCGTATTTTTCGGCGATCTGCTGAGCCGAACCGCGGATCTTCACGTCCGGGCCATTGCTCTCGTAGTTGCGCGTCAGGGGATTAGGCCCCTTGCGGTTGTTGTTGTTATTGTTGTTATTGTTACCACCGCCGCCGCCATTGTTGTTGCGACCGCGCATGCGCCTGTTCTGCTGTTGTGGCCTCATCAAACTCTCTTCATTTTGAAATTTTCGAAAAACTCTTCACGAACGGAGGCGCTCATGCAGCCAGCCGTTTCGTCTCTTCACCGGCGTTCGCCCGCATCGATTGCGTTGGCGCCACGTGTCATCCTGTTCCGGTTACATCACTTGCCGGACGATTCCCGCACGAAGCTTGGGCATCGTTTGCGCAAGAAGGCAGCTATTTCCAAGGAAAACCGAATCGCTAAGAGCACTGCCTGCTTCGTCTCATCCGGTTAAGGCGACCCTAGCCGCATTCCCCGGCATTGCCAAGCGCTTTTTTGCACTGCGTCAAGGCTTTATCCTTTCAAAGACAATAACCCTGTCGTTTCCACCGAGGTCACGGAAAACACTGCCCGGCACGTAGCCGGCTGCAGTGAATATCTCGCAGACCTCGTTGCGTTGCGTATGGCCGATCTCGACCGCAATTCTGCCTTCAATTTCCAAAAACCTTGCCGCTTCCGCAGCGATGGTTCTGTAGGGGTTCAGACCGTCCGCGCCGCCATCCAGGGCTAGGCGCGGGTCGAAATTGCGGACTTCGTCCTGCAGATTTCCAATGTCTTCGGAACATATATAGGGAGGGTTTGCGACAATTACATGGTACCGGCCGGAAACTTTTTCGAACCAGTCCGACTGCAGCGCCGTGAACCGGCCCGCAAGGCCAAGTTGCCCGGCATTGCGGGCCGCCGTCGCCAGCGCACCCGCGGACAGATCGACGCCGGTGGCATTAGCCGTCGGCACGACGCTGAGCAGCGCCAGCGCAATGGCGCCGGTGCCGGTGCCAAGATCGAGGATGCGACACTCGCCTTCCTGCGTCGCAACCGCCTTGACGAAGGGCAATATCGCCTCGACCAGCGTTTCGGTATCCGGCCGCGGTTCCAGCGTTTCCGGCGACAGCGCCAGGCGCAAACCGTAGAATTCACGATAGCCGAGGATGCGATGCACAGGTTCGCCGCCGGCGCGGCGTCTCAACGCGGCATCGATTTCGGCAACAGCGCCGGCGCCGACCCTGCGTTCGGGGTCCGCAATGGCTTGCGTGCGCGTCGTGCCCGAAAAATGCTCGACGATCAGCCTCGCATCGAGCGCCGGGTCGTCGACGGTGCTGCCGAGCCGAGCCCGCGCTTCCCGCAGCAGCGGCCCGAGCGCGTTGGGCAGGTCAGTCATCGATGCCGATGTCGGCGAGCAGCTTGGACTGATGATCGGCGATCAGCGCGTTGATGATCTCGTCGAGTTCGCCCATCATCACCCGGTCGAGCTTGTAGAGCGTCAAATTGATGCGATGGTCGGTGACGCGCCCTTGCGGGAAATTATAGGTGCGGATGCGTTCCGAGCGGTCACCGGAGCCGACCTGTGACTTGCGCGATTCGGAGCGCTCCTCGTCAGCCTTGCCGCGTTCGAGATCATAGAGGCGGGCGCGCAGGATCTGCATCGCCTTGGCGCGGTTCTGGTGCTGCGATTTCTCAGCCTGCACGACCATGATGCCGGTCGGCAGATGGGTGATGCGGACCGCCGAATCGGTGGTGTTGACGTGCTGGCCGCCCGAACCCGAGGCGCGCATCGTGTCGATGCGGATATCTTCGGCCCTGATGTCGATGTCGACCTCTTCGGCTTCGGGCAGCACCGCGACGGTTGCCGCCGACGTGTGGATGCGCCCGCTGGCCTCGGTCGCCGGCACGCGCTGCACGCGGTGCACGCCGGATTCGAATTTCAGATGCGCAAAGACGCCCTTGCCCGACACCGTGGCGATGATTTCCTTGTAGCCGCCGGCATCGCCATCACTGGCCGAGGCGGTCTCGAAACGCCAGCCGCGTTCGGCGGCGTAGCGTTCGTACATGCGAAACAGGTCGCCGGCGAAGAGCGCGGCCTCATCGCCGCCGGTGCCGGCGCGGATTTCGAGAATGGCGTTCTTGTCGTCGGCGGCATCCCTGGGCAACAGCAGGATCTGAATGTCCTTCTGCAGCGCCTCGATGCGGTCCTCGACCCCTGGCAGCTCGGCCTCGGCCAGCGCCCGCATCTCGGCGTCAGTGCCCTTGTCGGCAAGCATGGCCTCGAGGTCGGCCTGTTCATGCTCGGCCGCGCGCAGCGCCCTGACCTTGGCCACCATGTCCTGGATTTCGGCATATTCGGATGCCATACGCACATAGGCGTCCGGGGCCGGGCCAGCCGACATCTGCGCTTCGAGCATCTCGAAACGCTTGACGACTTGATCCATACGATCGCGGGGCAAATTGACCATGATGAGGCTGCTATAACGGGATCGAACGGTCGTCGGCAAAGGCCTGCAGCAGCGCCCGCATCGGCAGGCCCTGTGCCGGAGCCATCAGATTGTCGTCGAAAAACGCCTTCAACTCGTCCAACGGCAGTTCCGTCAGCATCGCCTTGACC
>NZ_RZQA01000181.1:0-8632 GCF_004022915.1 Mesorhizobium sp. M7A.F.Ca.US.006.04.2.1 | reverse complement strand
GCTCGATGGCGAGCGGACTGACCGCGCTCGATCCGGGCCCGCTGTCGCCCTTCGAGCCGATCCTGTTCACCTTCCATTTCTATGAGCCCTATCTGTTCAGCCATCAGGGCGCGCCCTGGATGCGCGAGCCGGTCTATCGGTCGCTCAACAATGTGCCGTGGCCGGCATCCGCCGGCTCGCTGCAACAGACGCTGGCATCGGTCAGGGCGCGCATGGCGCAGGACACCGAAACCCCTGAAGACGCCAAGCAAGCAGCCTATGCCGAGACCGAGCGTGTGCTGAAAGTCTATTTCGACGCCCAGCCCGACCGCTGGTTTGTCGACAAATATCTTCGCCAGGTCCGCGATTGGGCCGATGGCCATAGCCTTGCGCCGGAACGCATCATCATGGGCGAGTTCGGCGCGCTGCGCACCGACGCCCGCTATGTCGCCGCGCCCAATCCGGATCGCGGGCGCTACATCGCCGATGTGAGGCGGAGCGCCGAGGAACTCGGCTTCGCCTGGGCACTGTGGGATCTCTTCGATGGCATGGGCATGATGGACGACACCACCCGGGCGCTGGACCCCGATATCATCGCGGCGCTTGGCCTGACCATGCCGGCGGACTGACCGGCCTGAACGCTGCCCGCGCCGGCCGATAGAGCACCAATGCCAGCACCACGAACTTGGTCAGCAGCGTCGTCTTCGACGCGACGCTTTCCGAAGTGTTGATCAGGATGACCCAGCCCAGCATCGGCAGCCAGATGCCGGGATGGCAGCGGCGCGCCACCTCGAACAGGAACAGCACGAAGCCGAACGTCAGCAAAAGCGTGAAGAAGGCGCCCTGATAAAGGACCGTGCGGATGATCGGGTTCTCGATGCCCTGTTCGAGACCGTTGATGCGGCGCAGGCTGTCGATCAGGTCGACATCCGGCCCCACGATCAGATCGCGCAATTCCAGGTGCTTGAAGAGCTCGAACATCTCGACCCGGGCATTGGCGCTGCCGCTGTCCGACACGAAGCGCTCCAGCAGCGCGTCGAAAAAGCCCAGATATGCCGCCACAATGATGACGACCGGCAGCAGGGCGGCGAGCATGAAGCCGAGTGCCGCACCCAGGAGATTGACGCGGCCCTGGCGCAATTTGGTGATGCCCTGAAAAAGCAGGTAGCAGCCGCCGAGCACCACCGTCGTCACCATCGCCGTGCGGCCGCCGAAGGCGACGAGTGCCGCGCATTGCAAGCCGATCAACCCTATCCGCACAGGCATCGACAGGGATCTGGCACCGGAGAGCAGCGCAAGCACATAGATCGACGTCACCATGGCATTGGCAAGCGGATGCCCCTGCAGCGCGCTCGAGCGCAGATCGGTGGTAAACGCCACGCCGTCGAGGCGATAGGGGAAGATAAGCGTTTTGGTGGCGAACTCGAAAAGGGCAAGCAAGGCATTCGCCGTCATGACCACGTGGACGACGGTCTGCAGCCCGGCGAAGGTCCGTTCGTCGTCCTCGCTGAGCATCAGCACGAGAAGTGCCGCAGCCACGAACGTATCGATCATGCCGGCCATACCGGGCCGCTGCCTGGCGATGACGACGACCAGAAGCACGATCGATATGGCGGCCATCAGCGCGCTGGCCGGCCGCCTGTCGGCGAGATGGACGATATGGCCGACCGGATTGCCTGATGCGCAGGAGCGCCAGGCAAGCAGCAGGACGATGAGATAGGTGGACGGGTGGATCTTGGTCGCCGGGTTGCCGAACAGGCCATCATAATTGTAGCCGACCAGCCACAGCATGCCCCCCGAGATGCTGAACAGCACCGCTACCGCCGCGATCAGTCCGAAGCGCGTCAGTGCATCGACCGAGGTGCCGGAGATGGGCGTGCCGGCGCGGGGTGCGGCAGCACCAAGGTTCGAAGCGCTTGCGCTCCAACTGGCCGCCATATCAGGCGGCCTCGTCGACCAGCAAGGCGGCTGTCGGCAGGCGCCCCATGACGGAGACCGCCTGCGAAGTCGTCGTGACGTCGCGCATCGGGGTGGCGTTCAGCGTGGCGACGAGCACGATCTCGTCGGCCATGGCGACCAGCGGCGAGGCATTGAGATTGTCGGCCAGCGCGCCACCGTCGATGACGACGAGGTCGAAGCTCCGGCTGGCCCGCGCCAGCATCTGCTGCGCAAAATAGATGCCATGCGCTTCCTGGAAGACCGCCTTTGAGCGGCCCCTGCCCAGCACGGCAACGTTGCTGCCGGCGGCGTAATGGCTGACGGCCTCGAACGCGTACTCGCCGCGCAGAACATCGAGGATCCCCGGCTGCGGATCCTTCTGGCCGCCGCCGCCAGCATTGGCATCGATGAACAGCACACGGCTACCCCTGGATGCCGCGGCATTGGCCAGCAGCCGCGCCACCCGGCTACGCTGCGCGCCCTCGCCCGGCGACGATGTCACCAAGATGGAAGGCACCAGCGGCCAGTCCGCCGGACGCTGGCCCGAACTGAACATGCGCCTCAGCGCAAGGCCGACGACGGCATCGGTCTTCTGGCTGGAGGCGGCGGCGCGCGCCCCGCCGAAAGGCCACCAGCGCCGGCCTGTGTCCGACTTTGCCGGCACCACGCCCAGCACCGGCGCGTCGATGGCCGACTGCATCTGGGCGCTGGAAAGCACCGTCGGCGAGGAATATTCGGCGATCAGCGCCAGACCGGTGCCGAGCCCAAGGCCGCCGAATATCGCGCCCAGCAACAGCAGCGGCAGAGGCGGCCAGCTCTTCTTCAAGGCGGGCATGGCGTTGGAGATGATGCGCGCATTGGTGCTGTCGACATTGATCTGCTCGCGCGTCTCCTGGGCGCGCTGGAGATAGTTCGAGTAGACGGAACGCAGCGCCTCGAGGTCGCGCTGCAGTTCGCGCAGCCGCACCGAGGCCTGATCGGTGTCGAGCGACTTGCTCTTCATGCCGGCGACCTTGGCTTCCAGCGCCTGCTGGTTGGCCAGCGCCCGTTCGTAGTCGGTCTCGGTGGCGGTGGCGATGCGGCCAAGTTCGCGCGCGATCAGCTGGCGCGTGTCGCGCAGTTGCTGCTGGGCTGCGATCAGCGAGGGATGACGCGGCCCCAACTCCGTGCCGAGCTGCGAGACCTGGTCGACCAACGTCGCCTCTTGCGCCCGCAGGCTCGAGATCACCGCCGAGCGCATTGCTTCCGAAGTTGCGTCCGGCGTGCCGCTCTGCCGGCGCATCTGGTCGACCTGCGCCTTCAGCGCCGCGGTGCGGCTCTGCGCCGCCGCAAGCTGCGTGTTGATCTCGGTCAGTTCCTGGTCGCTGACCAGATTGCCTGCCGCCATCACCATGTTGTTGGCGGACTTGTAGGCTTCGACGGCGTTTTCGGCTTGCTGGACGCGCTTGCGCTGCTCGTCCAGCCGCGCGGTGATCGACTCGGAAGCGTCCTTGGCCATTTTCGCGCGCGCGCTCGCCTGGTCGACCAGGTAGGCCTGCGCGATGGCGTTGGCCAGGAGGGCGGCTTTGTCGGCGCTCTTGGCGGTGACGATGACGTCGAGGACCAGGACCTTGTCGGCCCGCTTCACCGCCAGGCGCCGGCGCAGCGCGTCGAGTGTCTGCACCGACCTGTCGCCTTCGGCTGATGCCGAACCGAGCAGGCGCGACAGCAAGCCCTGCCCATTGAATTCCGGATCCTGCGTCAGGTTTGTCGCCGCGATCGCCCGCATCAGCACGCCCGTCGACTGGACCACGCTGACCTGGCTCTCGACCTGCGTGATGCCGCCATCGGGTGAGATACGGCTGGGATTGACGTCGTTGGTGACCACCTGCAGGTCCTGCGGATCGATCAGGATTTCCGCCGCCGAGCTGTAGAGCGCCGGTGTGAAAAGGCCGTAGAGCAGGGCGACCAGCGTCAGCAGTGCGACGGTGCCGAAGATCCAGAACCGGCGGCGCACCAGGATGCGCTTCAGATCGCCCAGTTCGACAGTGGAGGCTGCATATGATCCCGCGCGTGCCGGATCCGGGGAGTGTTGCTGAGGAACCATGGGCAGGGATGATTGCATGGCTGCCTCCGACAATACTCCATATGCCGGCAAGACCAGTTTGCGGCGCTAACCTAGCTATTCCTCCAACTGTTAAAACATTGTTAATTATGTTGAGAGGTGACGTGAATTTTGGCACGCGGTTTGCTTAAAAATATACATATCGAGGTGTTGGCTACGCAGCGAGCGGAGACGAATGCAGATGGGGTTACAATTTGACCGGACCGGCCTGGCCGGCAAGGCCGGGCACCGCCTTTTCGGACCTCCAACATGCAGATAAGCCTCCGCCTGGACGGCGACTGCGTCCGCGCCTTTCACGTCACGCTGCTGGAGCGCCTTGCCGCGCTCGAAGACGTCGAACTGTCCGTCGATGTCAGGCCGGCGGGCGGTGGCATTCCGCGCAGCGCCGCGGCCCTGTTTCAACTCGAAACGGCGATCCACGGACTGTCCCATGATGGACTGGCCAAGCGTGTGCCGCTTTCGGCGCTCGCGCCCTACCGGCAGTCCCCCGCTTCGCCTGACCTGGTCATCGACCTCTGCGGCGATGTCAGGCTGGAAAGCACACGGATCTGGCGCGTCACCTATGACGGCGCCAGCGGCGAAGCGGCCTTGCTGGCCCTGATCCTCGCAGGTCGCACGCCGCTTGCCCGCATCGAGGAGAACGGCGTTGCGATCGCCGCCGGGCGTCTGGGCACCGAATATGGCGGCATCGCGCTGGCGTCCTTCCAGGATATGCTGGCGCGCACAGCAAGCCTGATCATAGCTGCCATGTCAGGCGCGGCAAAGTCCGTGCCTGATCTGCCCGAACCGGCGCAGGTGGGTGGCCCGCCGCCAATGCCCTCGGCGGGCAAGCTTGGGGTCAGGGCCGGCAAGGCGCTGGCGCGGCGGATCATCCAGAAGATCTATCACCTTTGCTACAACGCGCCGCACTGGAAGGTCGGCTGGCGGCAAACCGGGAGCCGCGATCTGTTCGAGCTGCGCGCGCATCCGGCGTCGGGTTGGCAAGAGTTGCCGGACGACGGCAGCCGCTTCTACGCCGATCCGTTCCCCATCCTCTACCAGGGCCAGCTGACCCTGTTCGTCGAGGACTATATCCATCGGCTCGGCAAAGCCATCATCTCCGCCGTTCCCTTCGGCCCGGCAGGCCCGCTCGGAAGGCCTGAACCGGTGTTGGAGCTGCCCTACCATCTCTCCTACCCCTTCGTCTTCGAGCGCGACGGCGAGGTCTGGATGGTGCCGGAAAGCTGCGCCAACGGCACGGTCGATCTCTACCGGGCCACAGCTTTTCCCGGCGGATGGGTCAAGGAGGCGACGCTTCTGTCCGGTGTCGTCGCCAGCGACGCCACGCTTGTCGAGCATGGCGGCGCCTGGTGGCTGTTCGCCACCGTCCGCGACGGCGGCGGCGCCTTCTCCGACGCGCTGCATCTGTGGTCGGCGCCGGATTTTCGCGGCCCCTGGACGCCGCACCCCAAAAATCCCGTGCTGATCGATATCGCCTCGGCGCGGCCGGCCGGCCGCATGGTCAGGCGCGGCAACGACCTGCTGCGCCCGGTCCAGGACTGCCGCAGGAGCTATGGCGCGGCGCTTGGCATCGCACGCATTTCTCACCTTGATTTGATCGGCATGGAGCAGGTCGTTGAAACCATCTTAAATCCAGGTGCGCTATGGAGTGGGCGTAAACTTCACACGCTCAACGAGGCTGGCGGCTTTGAGTTCATCGATGGCTCGGCGATCGCACCGCGCTGGAAGCAGCGGGCCCGCGATTAACCTAAACATTGGTTACTACCAAGCACGCGCGCCGGTTGCTTGCGGTTGATTTAGGTCCGGAAGATATTTTCTACCGGAGATTGTGAAACGCGCCGTTGCCATCAGAAAGAGCAGCAAAATGAGTATCTCAGAGGCTGGCCCGGCCCAAGTCGATGTGGCGATCGTCGGTGCCGGAATGGCCGGCACGACCTTGGCAATTCTGTTGGGACGAGCCGGCCGCAAGGTGGCGCTGATCGATCCGCACCGCGTCCACCACGAGGAATTCCGGGCCGAGAAGATCGGCATGGACCAGATGCTGCTGTTCGAAAAGCTCGGCCTCGATGCGACACTCAAGCGTCTCGTCACCTCCACGACCGACACGCATGTGTTTCGCCTCGGCCAGTTCTTCGCGCATGAGAAGAAGGCTGAATTCACATTCTCCTATGGCGCGCTGATCAATGGCCTGCGCGACGCCTTGCCTGCGCAAGTGCCGCTGACGGTCGGCAAGGTAACCGAAGTCTCGACTGGACCGGACCGGCAGCGGCTTGTGCTGGCCGACGGCACCGTCATCGATGCCCGCCTGCTGGTGGTGGCAACCGGTCACGGCGAGGCGGTGCGGCGCGCCGTCGGCGTCGAGCGTATCGAGCAATCGAAGGCGCATTCACTGTCGATGGGATTCGACCTCGCCATCTCGCCCAGCGATTTCGGTCATCAGTCCGTCACCTGCTACAGCAGGCGGGCCGCCGACCGTATCGCCTACATCAGCATCTTTCCCCTCGGCGACAAGATGCGGGCGAACATGTTCCTCTATCGCAATGTGGCCGAGCCGTGGACGCGGGCGTTCCGCCAGGAGCCGCAAAAGATGCTCTGCGAATTGATGCCCGAAATAGCCGTGCGATGCGGCAACTTCGAAGTCGCGAGTCCTGTCGAGGTCAGGCAGATCAGTCTGAGCACGACGCAAGGCCATCGCCGCGACGGGGTCATCTTCATCGGCGATGCTTTCTGTACCACGTGTCCGACGCCGGGCGTCGGCATCGGCCGCGTGATGACCGATGTCGATCAGCTCCATTCGGTTCACATTCCACGCTGGCTCGAAACTCCAGGCATGGCGGCTGACAAGATCAACGCCTTCTATGACGACCCGGTCAAGGTGGCTGCCGATGAGGATGGCATGCGGGTCAGTTACTATGCCAAGTCGATTACCGCCGACACCGGACTGGAATGGCGCGTGCGGCGCCTGCGCAACAACACCGCGCGCCAGCTGATGATCATCGGCCGTAAGGTCCGGCATCTGGGACAACGGCGGGCACCCGTGGCCAATATGCGATAGGGCGCGACCAGTCGCGCCCTATCGATTGCCGCTATTGATTGCCCTTGTCAGGCGAATGCGTCAGACGCCAATCAATCACTGACGGCCGGCGGAGGTGTCGATGGGGCAGTCTGGGCCGTGACACCCGAAAGCCTGTCGCGCTTCTGCAAGGTTGGTTTCTCGTATTTCTTCACTGTAAAGTGCCCTCCAAATTGATACGGCGCCAGCAGAACCAATTCCCTGCCCCGTGTCAATTGTGCCATTACTGGTTCTTACGTCGTATCCACGCCATCGCGGTCAAACGATTCTTCACTGTTGCATTGCCGGCACATATCGGCTCCGACAGGTCACCTCATCCCAGCGCCAATCGCGCGCTCCTCGGCCGCGCGATGTTGTAAATCGTTTCATCCAAGGTATTTTGGCCATTGGGGAACAGAGGGAATAGTCATGTCCAACAGCGCCTTGCCGCTGGTCATCAGTGCGCCTGAACCACGCACGCTCGACCTGATCTTCACAGCCCGGCAGCTGGCGCGGCTCAAGGCGCACTATCGCATCGTCGAGACGACCGCTGACGGCGTCGCGAAACTGCCGGCCGACATGCTGGCCGAGGTGCGTTATATCATCGGCCAGCCGCCCATATCGCCCGAAACGCTCGACCGGATGAAGGCGCTGCGCTGCGTCTTCAATGTCGAGACCAACCTCATCAACAACATGCCCTACGAGACGTTGTTCGCGCGCGGCATCCATGTCGTCACCACCGGCCTGGTGTTCGCCGAGCCGGTCGCGGAGCTTGGCCTTGCGATGGCACTCAATCTCGCCCGCGGCATCGTCGATGCCGACCTCGCCTTCCGCCAGGGACAGGAACTGTGGGGCGGCGACGGCAACCAGACGGCGCGGCTCTTGTCTGGCGCCGATGTCGGCATCATCGGTTTCGGCGATCTCGGCCGGGCGCTCAACCGGCTGCTGTCGGGTTTCCGCACCCGCACCAAAGTCTTCGATCCGTGGCTGCCGCCATCGATCCTCATCGACAATGGCGTCGAGCCGGCCTCCCTCGACGAGGTGCTGTCGACCAGCGACTTCATCTTCGTCGTTGCCTCGGTGACCAGCGAGAACCAGGGTTTTCTCGGTGCCGACGCCTTTGCCGGCATGCGCAAGGGCGCTGCCTTCATCCTGCTCAGCCGCGCCGGCGTGGTGGACTTCCCGGCGCTGATGGCGGCGGTTAAGAGCGGCCACATCGTCGCCGCCAGCGACGTTTTTCCCGAAGAACCGCTGGCGCGGGACCATCCGGTGCGCGCCCTGCCCGGCTTCCTGCGCTCGGCTCACCGCGCCGGCGCGCTCGACATCGCCTTCAAGCGCATGGGCGATATGGTGCTGGAGGACATGGACCTGATCGACCGCGACCTGCCGCCGCTGCGCTCCAAACGCGCCGAGCGCGAGACGGTTTCGCGCATGCGTTCCAAGCCGGCCGACAGGAATTGAGGCGTGGATTTTCGTTCGGGTTGGCCGGCCCTCGACCAGGTCCGCTTGACAGGAGCGCGGCCGGCGATGACGCTGCCGCAATCGAACTTTGCGGAGGG
>NZ_RZQA01000180.1:0-8654 GCF_004022915.1 Mesorhizobium sp. M7A.F.Ca.US.006.04.2.1 | reverse complement strand
GTCGCGGCCTTCACCTTTGCCGCCGTGTTCGGCCTTGAGCCCCTGCACCAGGAAACCGACCTCGTCTTCGAGGTCGTGCCGCATCCGCGCATGTTCCAGTGGAACTTCATGCATCACAAATTCCTGGCGCAATGCTGCGTCGACATTGACGGCGTGCTGTGCCTCGACCCGACAGAGGCGGAAAACGACGACGGCCCGGCCTATGAGAAATTCCTCAGCGAAGCGCGGCCGCTCCATGTCGCGACCCACAGGATCGGCTGGCTGGTCACCAGCCGGCTGGAGAAATACCGCGCGCTCACCGAGGCATGGCTCGCCAAGCATGAAATCAAATACGACCAGCTGATCATGCTCGATCTGCCGAGCAAGGCGGAACGGCAACGACTCGGCGCGCATGGCAGTTTCAAGGCCGATTTCTACCGCAAGTCCGATGCCATCCTGTTCATCGAGAGCGAGCACGAACAGGCGCTGAAGATCACCGAACTGTCAGGCAAGCCGGTGCTGTGCGTCGAAACGCATATGGTCAGCTTCCCCGACGCGCTGTCGCTGCCGGCACTTGGCCAGGCGGCCCGCAACCTGCCGGCAAGGCTGCGGCAGATCAAGTCGCAAGAGGGCCGCAAGAGCGCCGCCAAGACCATTGCCCGCGCACTGCTTGGCGCCCGCGGCTACGAGACGCTGAAAAGCCGGGTCAAGCGTCCAGCCTGACCTGCTCAGGCGGCGTCGTCAGGCCGCCTGTCGCGCGCGCTGCTGCATGGCCCTGTCCAGTATCGAGAAGAAGGTGATGAACTGGCGATCGGGATCGAGTTCCGGGCGCCCGGCGAAGCTGCGAGCGAGACTGGAAAGCCGGTCATATTCCTGGTTGTCGCTCCACAGCCGCCTGACGGCCGCGACCCAATCGGCCAGCGGAGCATCGTAATCCAGCACCACGCCACCGGAGCCGACAGCCTCGGGCAGACCGCCGCGCCGCGAACCGATAACGGGGATTCCGCTGCAATGGGCCTCCGAAGCGACGCGGCCCCACGCCTCTTCCCACTTGCTGGGAGCAAGCAGGATCTTCGTGCGGCCATAGACCGTCTTCATGTCGCTGGTGCGGCTCTCCAGGACGACATTGCCCAAGGGAGCGATCGTCTGTTCGATCCGCGCCCGGTGATCGTCGTCGAGCTTCCAGCTTTCGACGAACAGGAATGGAATTTCGCGGCAGGCGCCGGCAATCCGCACCGCGAGCTCAAATCCCTTTTCCTCATAGGGGTTGATCAGCGTGACGAACTGGCCCGTCGTCGGCGTCGAGTAATGCGCCGGGTTGATGGTTGGCGGGATCACTGCTGCCTCGATGCCGAATTCTTTTTTGTAGGTTCGCGCGGTGAAATCCGAATTGGCAATGTAGAGCGCCGAATGCAATTCGCGCAGATCGCCGCCCAGTTCATGGAACTCGACATTGCGGAGATAAACGACCAGAGGCACGCCCTCCGCCTGCAGCGCCTTGCCGATCGGAACCGATTTGTGACACTGGACCACGGCGACATCGGGCTTCAGCCTGTCGACGGCATAACCCGCCGCTTCCCAGGGAAACCAGGCCCGCACCACCGGATAGCCGGGATAGCTGTCGACAACCGCCGGCTGCCGCAACAGCTTCATCTTGGCGCGCGCCTTGAAGCCGAAGACACCGTCACCGAACAGGGCGGCGAGCACAGCGGCTTCATGACCGTGCTCGATCAACTGTTCGGCCAGATGATGCGTGCTCGACTGAACGCCGCCACTGAACTCGGGCGGGTAGCCGTTGCCGCCTGCAAAGAGAACTTTCATGATCGGGCTCCTTGTCGCATCTCGTATTCCTTGCTCGGAGACAACAGGCAAAGGCCGCCGCCTCGCTTTCGACGTCAGGCAAGTTTCGGCGGCTCCAGATTGGCGAAGGGATTGGTACAGGATTGCCAGCCGGTAAACCGGATCGGGTCGTTGGGCGAACTGCGCCAGGCGTAGTCCGTCAGCATATGGAATTCGGCGACGACCCAGCGGTCGAAATGCAGCAGATCTTCCCGCTTCCGCCGGGGCAGCAAGCGACGCGCGGCGCCCAGTTTGAGCTCCTCCACCAGGGTGACGGCGTCACTCAGTTTTTCGCTTGGGAAGTTCCATGGATTCCTGTCGCGGAACGCCAGCACGAACTGCTGCAGATGCTCGATGCGGATGTTCAACTTGCCAAGGTATTTTTCCAGCGTGACGCGCACCAGATCCTCGTCCGAGAAGGAGGAAACGGTGGCGTAGGCGACCCCCGTCGAAACCACTCCGCCAGCCAAGACGGCCAGGGCCGAGCGTCTGGAAATCTCGATCATGCGATACCTCCTTTCACGCGATCCGGCTCGCCGCCCGCAAGGACAGCGCTGCCGCGGTCAGGCTCGGGTTGGCGCAGGAGCAGCTCGGATAGGTGCTGGTGCCGACGACGACCAGGTTTCTGAGCTGATGGTGGATCATGCCGCTGTCGACCACAGAATCGGCCGGGCCGGTGCCCATCCTCAGCGTGCCCTGGACGTGCGATTCGGTCGGCCGAATGCCGCGGTCGAAGAGCTTTTCGACCGGCAGCGGCGCCAGAAGGTCAGGCAATTTCTCCAGAGCGCGCGCCATGCCCTTCACCGCGTAGTCCGATGGCGCCTTGAAGCTGACGAAGGCATTGTCATCCGCGTCAAGCGTGACGTAGTTCTCGGGGTCGAGCAGGTTCTCGGTGACCACGACCAACGGCAGCGCCTGGCGTAGCCGCCCCTTTTCGGCACGCATTCCGTGCTGCCAGCGGTTCTCGAAATAGACCAGTGCCGCCGCATGCTCCGATCGGTGAGGACCATCATAGAGGCCGAAATTCAGGCCGGTTGTGATGGTGCTGCCGTCGAAATTGTCGACACCGTCGAGATAGACCTCGAAATTCCAGCCGTAGGATTCATGCAGGCCGCTGCCGACAAATTCGCCGCCCAGGCCGGATCGCAGCATGATCGCCGCACTCTGGATGGCATTGGCGCCGAGAATGAAGAGATCGCCGCTGACCTGGTATTCCTTGCCGTCATGGCTGAACGTGACCGAACGGACAGCACCGCCGACGTGATCGAGCCGGCGCACTTCCGCACCGAGGCAGACCGAGATGTCGGGATGCTCGAAGACGTGCATCAACCCGTTGTTGACGGTGAATTTGGCGTCGACCGGGCACAGCCAGCAACGCAGATTGGCACAGCACGAGCTGCGCTGCGCGGTCGGCACGCGAGCCCGCGCGGTTGGCATGACGAAGTGCTGGTCGGGCTGCGCCGCCTTCATCATCCTGTCCGGTGTCGACATGCGATGCGGCGGTTGCGGAAACGGCTTCGAGCGGGGCAGCATCGCCGCCATGTCGGGGTCGCCGGAGATCGACATGATGTCTTCCGCGTCGCAGTAGAACGGCTCGACGTCGTCATAACTGATCGGCCAGTCATTACCGATGCCGTAGGTGCTTTTCAGCCGGAAATCATTGGGATGAAATCTTGGCGTCTGCGCGAACCAGCAATTCGTCCCGCCACCCAGTCCGATCGTGTAGTTCCACGGCTTGTCGGAATTGGTCTTGTAGGTCGTCTCGTCTTCGATGTCGGTGTTGACGTTCTGTTCGAGCTGCCATTCATGGGTGTTGTGGCGTCCCCACTCCAGCACCAGAATGCGCGCCTTTCGGCGCCTGGCGAACTCATGCAGGAAGAAGGCCGAACCGAAGCCGGAACCGATCGCGACGAGATCGAAATGATCCTTGGTGATTTGCTCCGGCTTTACGTCCAGCACCATCAGCTACAACTCCACACAGAAATACGCGCTCAGCCCCAGCGTCCGCAGGCCGTGTGCGGACCAGTCTTGCATCCGTCTGCCAGGGCCCGGTCTCATGCCGCCATTCTGCCGATCGAGTGATATTCGATGCCATGGCGGGCGATGACCTTGGGGTCATAGAGGTTGCGGCCGTCGAAGATGACCGGCGTGGTCAGCGCGTCCTTCACCGCGTCGAAGGACGGCGCGCGAAAGCTCTTCCATTCTGTGGCGATCAGCAGCGCATCGGCGCCGCGCAGCGCCGCCTCCTTGGTGCCGCACAGAAGCAGGTCGTCGCGCAGCCCGTAGATGGCCTGGCATTCCTGCATCGCCTCGGGATCATAGGCCTGCACATTGGCGCCGGCCTTCCAGAGCGCCTCCATCAGGACGCGCGCCGGCGCCTCACGCATGTCGTCGGTGTTGGGCTTGAAGGCCAGACCCCAGAGCGCAAAGGTCCTGCCTTTGAGGTTGCCCTTGAAATAGCGGTCCACCTTGTCGAAGAGAACCGATTTCTGTGCGTTGTTGCGCTCCTCAACGGCGCGCAGCAGCTTGGCGTCGAACTTGACGCCTTCGGCGGTCTTGATCAGCGCCCGCACATCCTTCGGGAAGCACGAGCCGCCATAGCCGAGGCCCGGATAGATGAAATGGTAGCCGATGCGCGGATCGCTGCCGATGCCCTTGCGGACCTCCTCGATGTCGGCGCCGAGTTGTTCGGCCAGATTGGCCATCTCGTTCATGAAGCTGATCTTGGTCGCCAGCATGCAGTTGGCGGCATATTTGGTGAATTCTGCGCTGCGCACGTCCATCACGATCATCTTCTCGTGGTTGCGATTGAACGGCGCGTAGAGTTCGCGCATCACAGCCTCGGTGTCCTCGCTGTCGGTGCCGACGATGATGCGGTCCGGCTTCATGCAGTCGGCGACCGCGGACCCTTCCTTGAGGAATTCCGGATTTGAAGCGACATCGAAAGCCAGGTCCTCGCGGCCTCTTTTCTTCAGCGTGTCGGCGATCCTGGCCTTCACCTTTTCGCAGGTGCCGACCGGCACCGTCGACTTGCCGACGACGATCTTGGGTTTGTCCATTTCGCGGCCGATGGTCTCGGCGACTGCCAGCACATATTTGAGGTCGGCCGAGCCGTCCTCGCCCGGCGGCGTGCCGACCGCGATCATCTGGATCTCGCCGTGCCTGACAGCGGCGGCGGCATCCGTTGTGAACTTGATGCGGCCGGCGGCATGGTTCTCCTTAACGAGGTTTTCCAAACCGGGTTCGAAAATGGGAACCAGGCCCTGGTTGAGCCGCTCGACCTTGGCGGCGTCGATGTCGACGCACACCACCTGGTGCCCGACTTCGGCAAGCACCGCCGCCTGCACGAGGCCGACATAGCCAATTCCAAACACCGTCAAATTCATTCGGTTTCATTCCCATGCAAGGCAGCGGACCGTTTTCGGCCCCGCCGGTTCAAATCGACTTTCCCAACTACTTTACACTGCATGCCAGCGATTCCGGAAATTGACAGGGTTCGCCGAGCGCCGTGAAGGCGACCCGCTCGACCTGCAGGGAAAGCTTGCGGCCCGGATCCGCGAACGCTCCCATCCAGCCCTTCATCGTATCGCTGCCCCAAAAGCTGAAGAATATCTTCTGTGCATGGCTGGGCAGCTTCGCCGGGTCGGTAATCGTGTTCACCAGTTGGCCGTTGACGTACCATCGCAAGCTGTCCTTCTGCCAGACGAAGGCGTAGTCGTTGAAGGCCTTCTCCGTGCCGCCCGGTACGTCGACCAGTTTCTCGTTCTTGCCCTTGCCCGCGATATAGGCGTTGACCTGCACCTTGGAGGTGTCCTTGGTCAGGACCTCGAAGTCGATCTCGTCCCAGGGCTGCTTGTCGCTTGGACCGATATAGGTGAAGAACGCGGCGTTGAGGCCGGAGCCGGTATCGGTCTTCAGCCGTGCCTCATAGGTGCCATAGCCGAAGCGCTGCTTGGTCTGGATCTCGCCGCAGACGTAGTCGCGATCCTTCAGCGTCTGCTTTTCGAAGCCGAGCGACAGCACACCATTCGACAGTTCGACCATATTTTTCGACCAGGTGCAATTCTGATGGCTGCCGTTGTTCCAGCCGTCGGAAACATACCAGCGCGTGCGGTCGAAGCTTTTGAAATCATCGACAAAGGACGGCGATGTCGGAATGTCCTGGGCATGGGAAGGGGTTGCCAGGAAACCGCCAAGAGCAGCCAGCAGCAACGCACCGAGCGACCCCAGCCGCCGGGCGGCTTGTCCGGTCCGATATGCGAGAGGCGGTGCGTCAATTGCCGTCGTAGGTTTCGGATTCCAATTCATACCAAACTCACCTTTGCGCTGTGTGTCCCCAACCCAAAGTCGACGTTCGAACCGCTCCTGCACGAGCCAACCTTGACCTCCTTGTGACCCTCTCGATTGCTTCTGCTTCCCGCCTTGCATCAAATCTGTTGCAACAGTTCCGAGCCTTCACGTTCAACCTCTGCCGGCGCCTGCCGGCCAGGCGAATTCCGCCGCGGCGGCCGAGGAGGCATCCTCGTCAAAGACCATATCCAGCGAATGACGGAGCTCTTTCATCATGCCGTCCTGGCGCGACAGCGCCGCGATGCGGCGCTCGCAATTCAGGATCGACTGTGTCAGGGCGCTGACTTCCGAAGACCGCTTGTCGGAAGCAGAGCCGTTTTCCATCGCTTCGACCAGAAAGGCGGCGTTGGTCGACGTCGTCCGGTAGCGATTCTCAAGCCCGGTTCTCTCGGCCTCGATCTCGGCCGCAATCTGCTCGAACAGCTTTGCCAGACGATCAAGACGTGAAACATCGGCCTGACGGTCGCGGGCCGGATCCCTTGATCTGAAACCGAATATCGAGGCCATGAACTCAGGTTCCCGTCATCGCCGGCTTGTGGGCCGGGCTTCTGGCCGATCCCCGCAGCCGGGGCTCAAAAACTCGTGTTGCGTTGTCGTGCTCCTTTTGAGGGAGAGACATCAGACCAATCCGATCGGGGGCCAAGTTCGGCTGGTCGTCCACTATGCTGCACCGCAACATAGACTGCCATCGTCGGAGCCGCGAGGCAACCACCCAATTCGTAAACTCATAAATCCGGCCGAAATGGTTTGCGTGATGACATGCCGCGAGTGGACAAATCGCTGCATCGGGACCACTCTCAGCGTTCCTTGCCCGTGCTGGTTCCGGCCATCAGAAAGCGCAGCGGCGGCACAGGCTTTTGGCTGGACACAAGGCCGACACGACGAAACAGCGCCTCGAGCTTGTCGGAAGCCACGCCCTGGACGATGGGGACGAGGTTGGACAAGCTGGCGAAGGCGTAAGCCGCAGCCGAGCCCAGCCCCCGCTCGGCCTTGACGTCAAGGAAATTACGCAGCCGATATTTGTCGCGCACGTGCCGTTCATGCCGCCGCAGCACCGCCTTCGAGCCTTCCGGCAGGCTGTCGATCGCCAGCAGCGCCAGATCCGCATCGGCCAAACGCTTCAAGTCCTGGGTCTTGTGGCGGCCGCTCAGGGAATCGGCGCGGACGATGGCGCCGTAGCCGCAGGAGCGAATGACCTTGAACCGCGCCCCGCATGCGACCGCGCGGGCGTAGAGTTCATAGTCCTCGCCCAGCCGCAGGCTCTCGTCGTAGCTCAACCCATGGCGGTCGAGGAAGGCACGGCTGATCACCGGCTTCAAAAAGCCCAGTTCGCCCCTCTGCA
The DNA here is from genome assembly GCF_004022915.1 of Mesorhizobium sp. M7A.F.Ca.US.006.04.2.1. Taxonomy (NCBI): domain Bacteria; kingdom Pseudomonadati; phylum Pseudomonadota; class Alphaproteobacteria; order Hyphomicrobiales; family Phyllobacteriaceae; genus Mesorhizobium; species Mesorhizobium sp. M7A.F.Ca.US.006.04.2.1. Next base: position 1,144 of record NZ_RZQA01000180.1, on the reverse strand, counting down.
CGCGGCGTCTGGAGATGTTGCCTTCGACGAAACGCTCGAAATCGAGGAATTCCGGATCGGCGGCAAATTGCGGCGCGACGATTTTCGTCGCGTCGCCTGTCGCATCATCCCTGATCAGCATGATGTTGTCGGCGGCGAAATCCCAATCGGCGCCGGCAAACAAGTTGCGAAACCGGCCTTCGAGGAAGAAATCGTCGGCATCAAGAATGCTGATGAACGGCGATTTCGAGCCGGCGATGGCTGCGTTGCGGGCAAAGGAGGGGCCGCGATTGACATCGAGGCGCATCACGGAGAGCCGCCCGCTGCCATCATCGGCGGATCGTGCGACACCGGCGGTGTCGTCGGTGGAGGCATCGTCGACGACCACGACCTCCGCCACTTCCGGTTCGCGCAATGCGGATGCGATGGCGACGGCGATTGTCGCTGCGGCGTTTTTTGCCGCGATGATCACGCAGACCTCGGATTTCGTCATCGACATGGATTTGCCTCTCGTACAGGTAATATCGATTTGCCCTCGCCCCGTACTCGTTCGATGCACTACAGAATTGCCATCAGCATCCAATTTACCTTCAGCGACTCGCCGGCCGCTCGAAGATGCGGCGGCTGATATCGGCGGACGCCGCCCAGCCTGCTTCGGCCAGATAGCGGACCGGCGCGCGGCCGCACAGTTCCCAAAGCACCGTTCGCCGCTGCGGCCACCGCAGCGACGGCAGCCACGGCGCGATGACCATGCTGAGCAGATCCTCATTGCCGATGCGCGGCAGGATCCTGGTCGCGCGCTGCGACAGCAGCGTGCTGGCACCGCCGAGCAGCACGTCGGCGGCGCGCAGGCCAAGCAGCAGCGTGTCGTCCAGACCTTGCGCGGTAGCGGCATCGAGCAAACGCTGCTGATCCGCCTCGTCGAGGCGGCCGGCGCTGGCGCCGATATCACAGACGTATCCGGCGCAGGGTTCCCGGTTGAAAAGTGCCTTGGCGACGCTGATGCAGGACAAAAGCAATGTATCGGCCACCGAGGTGAACGGCACCGTCGCACCGGCGATTTCGACCTGTCGCTTGCGCCGCAGGAACCCGTCCGCGTCGCGCGGGCTTGGCGAGCCGGGCTGCTGGAGGCGGTAGTGGAGATCGACGGTGGACGACCTCGGCC
>NZ_RZQA01000017.1:0-20123 GCF_004022915.1 Mesorhizobium sp. M7A.F.Ca.US.006.04.2.1 | reverse complement strand
GCTATAATGTGTTTCTGCTCGACCAGTTCGGCGTGCTGCACGACGGCACGCGGCCCTATCCAGGCGCAGTGGCAGCGCTATCGGCGCTGAAACGCGCCGGCAAGACCGTGGTGCTGGTTTCGAACTCCGGCAGGCGGGCTCAGCCCAATGAAAGCCGGCTCATAAAACTCGGCTTCGAAGCGGGAAGCTGGGATCATTTCGTTTCTTCCGGCGAGGTGGCGTGGCGATCCTTTGGGGAGATGGCGGCGTCGGGAAAGCTGCGCCCGGGGACAAAATGCCTGCTGATCAGCCGCGACAATGACCGCTCCGCGATCGAAGGCCTGCCATTTGCGCTGACCGGGTCCGGCGATGAGGCCGAGCTGGTGCTGATCGCGGCCAGCGAGGGTGACCGCTTTGACTTTGACCATTATCGCAGGCTGTTCGCGCCGGCGGCGGAGCGGCGGGTGCCGTGTTTCTGCACCAATCCCGACATCATCATGCTGACGGCCGTTGGCCCTCGCTTCGGCGCCGGCCGGCTGGCCGATCTCTACGAGAGCCTGGGCGGCAGCGTTACCCGCATCGGCAAGCCCGACACGGCGATTTTCGACGCCGCGCTGGCGCTGGCCGGCGAGCCGGACCGTGGCACCGTGGTCTGCGTCGGCGACAGCGTCGAACACGACATATCGGGGGGAAACAGCACCGGCATCGCCACCGCGCTGGTGCTGAGCGGAATACTGGCGGACACACCGGATCTCGCCGCTGTTTTCGACGAACAGCAGGCCTGGCCGGACTACATCATGGACAGCTTCAGCTTCCGCTGACCGCTTCCAGCATGCGCCGCGCGCTCTCCTCGTCGGTGATCAGGATGGTTGGGGCGATGAGGGTCATGGCGCCGAGCAGCGCTTCGGTTTTCTCCTCGCCACCGGAGGTGAGGATGCGGATCGGTGCCTTGCGCAGACGGTCGACATCCACCGACATCACGTGGCTGTTGACGGGGTGGTCGACCAGATCGCCGTTGCGGTCGAAGAAATGGAACAGGAGGTCACCCACGGCGCCACGCGCAAGCAGGGCCTCCCGATCCGCCTCCTCGAGGAAGCCACCACGAGAGAAGGTGGTGGCCGAGGCGATCCCGCCGACGCTCAGCAGAACGGCATCGAGCACGTCGGCCATTTCGAAAATCTCCTGCAGGCCGCAGCGCTCGATCAGGGCGATCTTGGTCTCGACGCTGTCGACCACGGCTGGTGTCGGCATCAGATAGCCGTCGCCCTGGAATATCTGAGCGAAGCGCCAGGCGAACTCGGCTGGGTTGACCCGGCGCACAACGCCGACACCGCCAAGCAGCGAAATCACCTTGAAGTCGGTGAGCGACTTGGCGCTGATGAAAGGCAGGCTCGAGAACAGCGTCTGCCCCCAGCCGACACCGACCCGCATGCCGGACTTCATCGTGTCCGACAGGAAGCTGCCGGTTTTGGCGCTGATCGCTGGTATGGGATCGGCATCGGCTGCCGAAAGCGGCGCCACCAGAGCCTGCTGCAGCCCGAACGTCTTCTCCAATGCGCGCTCAAGCCGCACGATTTCCGACAATTCGCTCTCGATGGTGATCTTCACTTCGTTGCGCGCCCGGGCATCCGCCAGCATGCGCACGATGGTGACGCGACCGACGCCGAGCACGTCGGCGATCTCGTTCTGCGTCATCTGTTCGACGAAATACATCCAGGCGGCGCGAATCCTGAGGCGATCCGTCCGGCTTTCGCTGGCGACCTGCTCGGTTGCCTCGCCTCGACCGTCTTCGCTTTCGCCCTGTCGTCGTCTGCCCAAGTCTGTCTCTCCCCCTGCGGCGACGGACGAGGGCGCCGCCGCCGATTCTGCATGCTGGTCTAGTATCGCCTATTGATCTACCTATCGATAGGAACAATGTAGAGAGTGGCGGCTGCCCGGTCGGCTATCCGCAGCAAATTTCAAAGCGATCCGCGATGCTCCGACAAATCTCCGAAGATGTCCGCGTCAATCTGAAGGACCGGCTGCGGGAAGTCCGCGAAATTATCCGCCAGAGCCGCCATGACGGCAGCGGCGATGCCAGCATCCTGCGCGAAGCAACCAGCCATCTGCCACCGTTTCCAGGCAAGGGCATCGAAGGCCTGCTCAGCCATGCCGCGAGTGCCGTCGACGAAGCACTGTCGATCGCCGAAGCTTTCGTCCCGCATGAGCGCCCGATCAAGGTGGACGGCACCACGGTGAAGGGCCTCGGCACCTATTTCCCGGTCGGCATCGAGGATCGCCAACTGGACGCCGAGCGCCTGTTCCGGCGCGATATGTATTATCTGACCAAAGCGGTGCTTGCCGGCCTGAACATCGACAATGCCCGCATCCACGAAGCCGATTTCGCGGCCGTCCATGCCACGATGCGCAAGCGGCATGGCGATCTCCTGGCCGCATTGGCCGCGCCGGGTGCCGGACTGCAGGCAATCGCGGCCACCTGCTCGGCGCTGCTGGTCGAGTGCCTCAATCAGCGTCCCGTTCGCTTTGCCGAGACCGTGCCGGGAACGCCGGCGGGCGGCCGGGCGCTCGACATAAGCTGCCTGGCGCCGCTCGCTTTGGCCTGCGGCCTGGCGACCACCGGCAGGGACGGCGCGCCGGAGCCGGATATGCTGGAGATCGCCATCCTGGCGGCGGATATTCGCCACGATCGCATCGTTCAGGCTTGCGCCAAGGCAAACCCGATCGCTGAGCTGACACCGGTCTTCGCCACCTTGCTTGCCCATCTGCCGTAGTCAGCCGGCCTGGGCTAGCCTTCGGCGGCCATGGCCATGATCGCTTTCTTGGCGCGCTGGATGGAAGCCGGGCTCATCGAGAGTTCGGTCAGCCCCATCTTCACGAAGGTCGCAATCAGATCCGGACGGCCGGCCGCCTCACCGCACATGCCGACCATGATACCGGCGGCGACGCCGGCTTTTGCCGTCATTTCGATCGCCGATATGACGGCCGGATTGGTGACATCGTTGAGCTTGGCGACGGTCGGATTGAGCCGGTCGGCGGCCATGATGTACTGGGTCAGATCGTTGGTGCCGATCGAGAAGAAAGCGACCTCCTTGGCCAGCGCCGGGGCGATCAGCACGGCGGCCGGGGTTTCGATCATGACGCCGAGATCGAATGATGCGTGCGGCACGCCTTCGGCTTTCAGCTCGGCCGTGCATTCGTCAACCAGCACGCGCGTCTGCCTGACCTCCGAGATGTCGGACACCATCGGCAGCATCACCTTGATGTTGCCGTGCACGGCTGCGCGCAACAGCGCCCGCAACTGGCGCTTGAAGATGTCGGGCCGGTCGAGACACATGCGGATGCCGCGCCAGCCGAGGAAGGGGTTTTCCTCGTCGGGAAATTCGATGCCGGCAATCGGCTTGTCACCGCCGATGTCGAGCGTGCGCACAATGACCGGATAAGGCGCAAAAGCCTTGGCCAGCGCCGCATAGGTCTCGGCCTGCATGTCTTCCGAGGGCAGATGCATATGGCGCATGAACAAAAGCTCGGTGCGGAACAGGCCGATGCCCATGGCACCAGCCTCTTGCGCCGCTTCGATTTCCTCGAGTGAGCCGATATTGGCCGCCACCTCGATGATCCTGCCGTCCGCGAGCTTCGGCGTCACCGTCTTGAAGATGGTCAGCCCGGCGCGCTCCTTTGCCGCCGCTTCGACGCGGCCGGCGAAATCGGCACGGGTCGCCTCGTCGGGGTCGATGATCACATGGCCGGCATTGCCGTCGAGCGCGACGTCTCGCGCGGTACGCAAGGCATTGACCTGGTCGCCGAGGCCGAGCACTGCCGGAATGCCGTGCGAGCGCGCGATGATGGCGATGTGCGAGGTGGCGCCGCCATGGCCGCACACCACGCCGCCGATACGCTTCAGCGGCGCGCGTGCCAGATCCCAGGCGCCGATGTCGTCGGCGATCAGGATAGCGCCTTCAGGGATGTTTTCGAGGCTGACATCGTCTTGGCCCAGCAACACCAGGCAAATCTGCCGCCCGACCGCATGAACGTCATCCGCCCGCGCGTTGAGATAGTGATCGTCGACGGCGCTGAACTCGGCGGCAATGGTGGAGGCGGCGGTGATGACGGCGGAAACCGCGTCGTTGCCGCCCTTGATCAGGCCCTCGGCCTCACCAGTCAGGCTGTCGTCGGCGGCGATATCGCGCAGCGCGGCGACGATGCCGCGGTCTCCAGCCGACAGGCTGTCCTGCGCCAACGCATGATCCATGCGGGCCTGGACGGCGCCGACAGCCGTGCGGAACCGGTCGATCTCGCCTTCTATCTCCTCGGCCCGCAACATCCGGCCCTGTCCAGCGATATCGGGTGGGAAATGCGCAAAGGCCGGGCCGACGGCGAAACCTTCGCTGGCGGCCACGCCACGCAAGCGGTTTGCCCCGCCAGGTGCCGCCAGCACGGATCCCGGCGCGGGTGCCGCTTCCTGCCCGGCATCGTTGGCTGGGCTCTGCGCTTCCGCTTCATCATCGAGGCCGGCCCGCGGATTCTCGAGATAGCCGATCAGCGCCTCGAGCGCCTCGATGGCATCGGCGCCATTCGCCCGCACCGTGACTTCCTGGTTCTCCTTGACCGCCAGCAGCATCAGCTTGACCGAACTCTTGGCGCTGACCGCCTTGCCGTCCTTGACCAGTTCGACGTCGGATTCGAAGCCCTTGGCGAGCTTCACGAACCGCGTCGCGGGACGGGCGTGCAAACCTTCATGCACTCTGACGATGGTCGAGCGTTCCATGGCAAATACTCTGGTTTTGGGCGCCGCTCCCAACATGGGCCGCGGCGCGAATGCTGTCAGGCGGCGATGGTGATGATCGCGCCGGTCTTCAGGGCGGCCACGAGCGCTTGCGGATCGACTTGCGACGCACAGATCTCGCCCGGTCTCTCGGCCTCGGTAGCGCCGTTGAACGAAATGACGACATGACCCATTTCCAGCACCTTGCTCCACGCGCTGGAGCCGACCGCTGTGATCACAGCGGCAACCGGGCCGAGGGTGATCGAAGCGCCCTTGGCGGGCGCTCCGTCACTTGGTCCCTGCTCCGCCTTGTGGAGCACCGAAACCTCGGCAAGCTCCGGCGGCGAGCCATCCGCAAACAGGATGACCACGCCCCCTTCGGCAAGGTCCGCCACTTCGGGGCCGATGGCAGTGACCCGTGTTCTCAAAAGAACCGTCATATGGCGAACCTCATTTCTCAACTTTCCCTAGAGCGGTGAACCGCACTATCTCTTTGTTTTGACGCAATTTCCAAGGGAAAGCATTGTGCGCTTTTCCCGGAATTGCCTTAGAACACGATCAGGCTGACGACCCAGGCGATCAGCACCGAGACCGGACCCATGATCTGGCGGCTGATGAGCACCGCCGGAACGCCGATTTCGATCGTCTTAGGCTTGGCCTCGCCGAGCGCCAGGCCGACGGGGACGAAGTCGCAGCCCACCTGGGTATTGTAGGCAAACAGCGCCGGCAGTGCCATTGCCGGCGAAATCGTGCCGTTGGCGATCTGCGGGCCGATGATGGCAACGCCGATGACCTGCGCGATGACAGCGCCTGGCCCGAGGATGGGCGACAGGAACGGCAGGCCGCAGATCGCCGAGATGATCAGCAGGCCGACGATGTTGTTGGCCAGCGGACCCATCGGCTGCGCCAGCACATCGCCGATCCCGGTATACAGGATCAGACCGATGAGCATGGTCACGAAGGCCATGAACGGCAGCACGTTGCGGATGACCTGGTCGATGGTGCGGCGGCCGGCATTGAAGAAGATGCCGACGATACGTCCCATGACGCGGCCGATCGTGCTGATGAGGCCGATCAGCCCACCTTCGCTCGGCAGCGGCTGTGGTGCCGCGGTCGCATTGTTGCTTGAACTCATCGCTGCTGCTCCCCCTGCAGTCGTGATCGTTTCGGATCCGTCCGCCATTGTGATGTTGGCCGGCTTCACGCCCGAAACGTAGATGTCCTCGGTGATGAACTGGGCCAGCGGCCCGGATTGACCGACCGGCGTCAGATTGACGGTCGGGATACGTTTGCGCGGATAGACGCCGCATCGTGCGGTGCCGCCGCAATCGACGACGACAACCGCCATCTCGCTTTCGATCGGCGGTGCCCTGAAGCCGTCGACGGCCTCGGCGCCGGTCATGTCGGCGATGAGCTGCGCCACCGGGTGAATGCCACCACCGGTGACGGAAACCACCTTGCTGCGCTGTTCGGTCGGCTCGATGATGAGCGGGCCACCCCAGCCGGTTTTGCCCTGGGAGATCTTTACGGCTTTATATGTCTTGGCCATGATGTCCTCCCCGCCCTTACAGCTCGACGCCTTGGCGGCGTGCCATGATCGCGGTGATGCGTTCGGTCAGCATGCCCTTGAGCAGGATGACGACGAGGCCGACGATGGCGTACCAGATCGCCACCTTGACGTGGTAGCCGGCGACGACGACGCCCTTCTTTTCCAGCTCCAGCAGCGCGACGAGAATGCCACCCCAGACGAAATACTCGCCGGGATTGATGTGCGGGAACAGGCCGAGCGGCGGGTGCACATAGGACACGGCCGCGTCATAGAAGGCTGGCTTGTGCTTTTCTTCCAGGAACGATCCGAACGTATAGGCCATCGGATTGGTGAGGAAGAACACCGCCAGCAGCGGCAAAAGCGTGTAGCGCGTCAGCGCGATCCGACCGGCGCCGCGCGCCAGGCCATGCACGCGCTCTTCACCGACCAGTTCGGTGACGGCATAGAAGGCCGTCATCAGCACCACCAGCGTCGGAATGATGCCGGTGACGAAGCCGGCGAAGACCTCGCCACCCTTCTGGAAGATGCCGATGAAGTACTTGCCGATGGCGGTCAGCCAGCCGAGCTGCTCTTCCTGCTGGACGTCCTTCAGCTTTTCCTTGAACTGATCGACGGTGATCGGTCCGCTGTCCGCTTGTGCGAGGACAACGAGATGGTCGGAGGCATGCTCGACAGCGAGCTTGCCATGCAATGCGGCATCCGAAACCATAGCACCTGCGACATGCAGATTGTGCACGGCCATGTCGGCATGCTGCGCCAACAACGAAAATACAGACATTTCTCCTCCTTATGCCACCCGCCGGTTGATCCCAGTCGGTGCGCGGCGTCCTCTATCCCTTCGATTTAGAACCCGAAATCATCCGGCTCTAAGCCCTTGCTACGTTCAAACCGGACAGGCCCGGCTTCTTCCCCGGCTCCGACCGTGTTTTGTCGATCTGCTCGATCGCCCGTTTCACGGCCTCGGCCACACCGGGTTCCCCCTCCCCCATGATTGCAGGGTTGGACCGGAGTCGATCGAGGGGAACACCCTCGAATTCTTCATGTCTCTTGAACTTGGTGAAGACGGAACGGCCGCTCATCACCATCAGGCGGCGCACGACCAGATCGGGCGTCACCACGACGAGCGCGATGGTGCCCTTGGCCAACCGGCCGCGAAAATTGCCGGCTCCGACGAAGCCGTCCTTGTACTGGTCGGTGACGCCCCTGAAGACATCCGAATAATGCCGCATCTGCAGCCAGACGCCGAGCGACTGCAGCGCCCACACGATAACCAGCAGAAGCAGTCCCCACTGCCAAATCGCCATTCGGTTCTCCTCCCGAAGCCTCAGTTGAATCGCACCTTGGACCGGCGCGTGACAACAGCAAAGTGAGAACATTTGTTTCCGAGAATGTCAATATGTATGATATTGGCCTCTGAAGCGGTCATCCACAGGGCCGCTGACAGATTTCGGCGGCGGCGCCCTTGTGCTAGGCTGACCGGGAAACAGGATACGAGGAAACATGGACCTGCCCTTCCGGGACGAACTGGCCTTGATGCCCGATCTTCGCCATCGGCTGCGGCAGTTGCGCTGGTTCCGCGCCACCTTTCGCGGCAGCGCCAAGGTGGTCGCGGACACGTTCGGCGTGCGCTTCGAGATCGACGAGGCCAAGCTCACCAGGGCCTTTCTCGACTGGGTCGAGATCATGGAGGCGCAGAAGCGCTTCGCCGCGATCGACCGCGCCGACTTCATCGTCTTTGCCGCCGGCCTCGTGCTGCGTGAGCTGATAAAACAGGCGCCGGCCAGGGAAATCTCCGGCCTCACGCAGCTGATCGAGACGGAAACGAACGCCGGCACGCTGGAAATCGTCCGCTTCTGGCCGGAGGGTTTCCTCTACACCAACTACTGCGTCTCGGTGATTTCGGCGATCCACGAGCAGGAATTCGGCACGGCACCCGGCATCGACAAATGCGCCGACGATTTGCGCACCTGGTGGTCCTATCGCGAGAATGTGACCGAGATGCCGGCCTATGCGGTGGCTTTCCTCGACCGCTTTCTCGGCGCCGAACCGAACTGGATCACCCCGGATCGCGCGCAGTCCCGGCAAGCCATGCAACGGGCGCTCGGGTCTTCCCGTGCGAGCGATGCGTTGCGCCAGCTTTGAGCCCGCTCTTCGCGTCCCCAAAACCGCACGTGCTATTGAACATTTGACTTTTTGCCGATAGCGATGTGCGAAAATTGACTCGAGAGGGAAACGCGTGGCGCGACCAAGGCCTATTATTTTCGATTGCGACGGCGTTCTTGTCGACAGCGAGCCTCTGGCCGCCCGCGCCTATGAGCGCGTCTACGAAAAGCACGGCATGCCCGGCGTCAACACCAGCATCATCGCCCAATGCATCGGCATGAAGCAGTCCGATATCATCGCCAGGATCAAAGATTTGACCGGCCACCAGTTTCCGGCGGCGGCGGACGGCGACATCTGGGCCGAGACCAAGGTGCTGTTCTCGCAGGAATTGAAGCCGACACCGGGAATCACTGCCTTTCTGGAGGCGCTTGCAGGCGACCGCTGTGTCGCCTCGTCCTCCTCCGTCGAGCGCATAAACCACAGCCTTGCGGTGACCGGGCTGGCGCGTTTCTTCGGCGATGCGATCTACAGTTCCTCGATGGTCAAGAACGGCAAACCCGCGCCGGACATCTTCCTCTTCGCGGCGGACAAGATCGGCGCCAATCCCGTTGACTGCATCGTCATCGAGGACTCGCCCTTCGGCATCCAGGGCGCGATCGCCGCCGGCATGACGGCGATCGGCTACACCGGCGGCGGCCATACCTATGCCGAGCACGCCGCGCGACTGACGGCTGCCGGTGCCGATTTCGTCTGCGCCGACTGGCAAGAAGTTAGCCGGCAATTGGCTAGGTTTGGTGTGCCGGCCTAGTTTAGACGATACTTTGTGAATCCACGGCTGGCCCATTCGCCAGGCGGCACGAGTGAGCCCACACGGAAGTTGAAGGACAGGACCCTCGTCGCATCGGCGTCGACTTCGCATCGGAAATTTAGGTTGTACCAAGCGTTTCTGGTGCTGAAAGCGGCCTGCGGAGGATTGAGAACATTGCCTTTGTCCAGCGTAATGGTTGGCACCCATTTGACCGTATAGTCGGCACTTTGCAGTTCCCGGCTCAGAACATTGCCGCAAAGGGTGGCCACCCGCTGACCGCGCGGCACATTCTCCATGGAGCTTGTAGCGAACGCATTGCCGGTTGCCCCTTGCGAGTAAAGCTTTCTGACGCCCGGAAGGCCGGAATAGATTGGTGATCCTGCAACGTCGTTGTTGGTGGGATTTGACCTTCCAGCATTCCCGATCGGCGCTTTGAAAGCTCTTGCGGGTTTGAACGTCATTGTCTTGGCAGGTTTGGACTTTGCCTTTCCAGTCGAAGCTGGAGGCGCCGGCTTGTCACCGGTCTCAGCCGTCAATGGCTTTGGCGTCACGACGGCTTGCTTTTCGTCAGGTTGCGGTGCGAGTTCTTGTTTGTCCGGCTGCTGTTTGTCGGTTTCCTCGGTCGCCTGCTTTTCCCCGCCTTGCGCGGGCTTTTCGTCCGGCGCAACGGTGGCCGGCTTCTCGTCAGGCTTGCTGGGGTCTGCCTTCTGCTGTGGCGTTGCAGCCGGGGCGGGCTCCGTCGGCGCGGGTGTCGGCGCTACGGGCGGCTTTGCAGCCTCATCCTTGGCCGGCGACGGCGTGTTGGGTTTAGCGCTGCTTCCGTCGAGCGATTTCTCCGGCCCGGTATCTTTCTGGCCGTACTGGAAAACGCGCTTCAGAACCTGGTCGTCTGGCGGTTTCGGCGGCGGCGGCTTTTGTTCAGGCGGCTTTTCAGCCTTCTTTTCAGGTGTCGGTTCCGGCGGCTTTGGAGCAGGTTTCGGCTTGGGCTTCTCGGGCGGCGGCACGATCGCGACATTGACGGGCTGTTCTTGCTGAACCGGCTGCTGCTCGGGTCTCGGCAGGCCATAGATCAGAAACGCCGCGATGAGCGCATGCAGGATCAGCGATGCGGGCAAAGCCCACAGCAAATGCCGCCGCCGTTCTCCTGTTTCGCCCTTCATCCGCACCGATGTGGAATGAAATAGCGGCGGCTTCAAGCATAGGTAGTGGATTGGCTTGATTTAACCGCTGACAGGTTGGTGATCGGATGACGACGCGCAGACCTCAGGTCAGCCAGTTTGCCGCTGGCGCGGGATCCCGTCCAGAAACCGTTCGTCCAGCCGTGTCTCGCCAAGCCAGTTCAGCCGGTTGATGCTGATGAAGCCGGCATCGATCGCGTCGTTCTCGTCGCCCGGCTGGCTGTCGTGAGCCCGCCCGCGCGGCACGGTGATGACCGTGCGGTCGCCGTCGCTCTCCACGATCTCGGCCTTGCGGGCGATCTTGTCGCGGCCGATGCGCGGCTGGCGGATTTCGGCCGGCAGCGAGGTCGGCAGGTTGATGCTCAGCCAATGACCCTCAGCGGCCCAGTCGGCGCGCGATTGCCACAGGGACACGATCAGCGCGCCAAGCCATTGGTCGTCGCCATCGGTGAAATCAGGATTTTTCACGCGTGAGAAGCCAATGGCCGGAACGCCCCAGAACGTCGCCTCCCGCGCAATGCCGAGCGTGCCGGAATAGGCAAGGTCCTCGGGAACGTTGCGGCCATCGTTGACGCCCGACAGCACAAGGCCCGGTTTCTCGGAATTGGCGAACAACCAGGTCATGGCGCTTACCACGCAATCGGCCGGGGTGCCGGAACAGGCGTACCAGTTCGGTTTGACGCGCCGCATGGTCAACGGCCTGGCAATCGTCAATGACGAGCCGGCAGCGGTGCGCTTGCCGTCGGGCGCGACCACCCAGACATCGCCGCTCAACGCGCTGGCGGCCGCGACCAGACGGGCAAGCCCCGGCGCTTCGATACCGTCATCGTTGCAGATCAGAATTCTCATCGTTTTCTTGCCTCCGACACCACTATGCACTGGCCGGTGCGGCACTGCGTGCGCAGCGACGGGATGTGGGTTTGCAGATCGCCGAGAAGGTCCGGCGTGCAGGAGTGACCGAGTGCCGCGGGACGGCCGGCCTTCTCCCAGATATCGACATTGCCCGACAGCGTCGGATGGGTCGGCATGCGTACCCAGTCCGCCCGACCGGCCTTGTGCAACAGATCGCCCGGCGAACCTGACGGCAGATGCCCGGTAAGCAGCACCGGAAAACCGGAATGGTCGGCACGCGGCAAGAGGCGCGACGATGGGCCGGCTTCACCCATGCCGTCATCCGCCAGCAGCGGCATGGACGGCAGGGGATCGGCATCGGTCCAGTCGGCTGCGTCTTGCAGGCGGCGGCGCAGCAACGTTGAAACGCCCGGCAACAGGGCTGCCGTGGCGCCGATCTGCGCTTCCAGGGACGAGCGCATGCCGGCATGGATCGCGAACGGCCCTGGCAAGGCCGCGATCAGCTCCAGCGACCGACCCGAGAGCGGCGTCGGCAAAAGACACCCGCCCGAATGCCTCGCAACCCATTGCGAGATTTCGCGCGCACGCGCCGCCCCCGGCACCGGATCGGCGCCGTAGGAAGCATCGAGGACAAGCAGGTCGCAGTGCGGGATGGTGTCCATGACGAAGACATTGCTGTCCGGCACCACATCGGCGGAATAGGCGACGCGGCTCTCGCCATCGTCGACGGCAAACCACACGCCGCCCACGACATGTCCGGAGCGTCCCGTCCGGATCGTAAGATTGCCGCTGTTCAACGTGTCGCCGGGTTCGAACAATTCGATGCGATCTTCGGGAAAAGGAAACCGCCTGAAATCCTCGGGCTCAGCATAGCCGGCGAGCGTGGCAGGCGCCTCGTCTCGGGTCTCGGCGGTCATGAAGATCGGACCGGCATAACCGCGCGACAGCAGCCAGCTCAGCGCGCCGACATGATCCTCATGCGCATGCGAGACGAACAGCGCATCGATGTCGGCGACCGAGCCGTTCAGCGCCGGATAGTAGTCCGCCCGCGAGGCGCCGACCTTGATGCCGACGTCGAGCAGGATGCGGTCCTTGCCGCTGCTGACAGCAAGGCTGGTGCGGCCCTTTTCGCCAAAGCCGCCGAGCAGGTCGAGCATCATCACGATGCCGCCCCCGCCGCCGGGATCAGCCAGCCGGAGCGTATCCGCAGGCGTGCCTGGGCTCCGCTCTCCAGCGCGACCGGATCGGGCTGTTCGAAATGCAAGGTGAGGTCGGGATTGGTCGAAGGCGTGAATTCGATGCGCGCCGAGCCACCCTGGTAGATCACCCGCTTGACCAGACCATCGAAGCCGGGGCCATCCGGCGACACGTCGAGATCGGCCGACCGGCAGCAGACCTTTGCCCCGGTTCGCGGCCGCTCGCCTGGCCGGCAGCGGACAATCAGTTCAGCGCCGAGAACGCGGACCTTGCAGTGCCCTCTTTCTTCCGCGCTCAACACATCCGCAGGCAGCAAAATGCCCTGCGAAATGAAGGAAGCCACCATTTCATTTGCCGGCTCATGATAGAGTTCGCGTGGCGTCGCCAGCTGGGCAAGACGCCCGCCATCCATCACCGCGATCCGATCGGCCAGCGCCATCGCCTCGGCCTGGTCATGGGTGATGTAGACGATCGTCGTGCCGGTGCGCTTGTGGAAGGACGCGAACTCGTCCTCCATCGAAGCCCTCAGATGCACGTCGAGATTGGCCAGCGGCTCGTCGAACAGAACCAACGAGGGCGCGGCGACAAGGCAGCGCGCCAATGCCACGCGCTGGCGTTGGCCGCCGGACAGATTGGCCGGCCGACGCTCGCCCAGCCCTTGCAGATTGACCAGGGCGAGTGCGTCTTCAACCTTCCGGCGCGCGACGGCCTTGTCGAGCTTCGCCACCTTCAGCGAATAGCCGATGTTTTCGGCGACCGTCATGTGCGGCCACAGCGCGTAGTTCTGGAAGACGATGCCGGCGCGCCGCTTTTCCGGCGCGACGCTGCCGCCCTTGCCCGACACGACCTCGCCGCCGATGCGGATCTCGCCTGACGTCACCTTCTCGAATCCGGCAACGAGCCGCAGCAGCGTGGTCTTGCCGCAGCCGGACGGCCCGAGCACTGCCAGGAACTCGCCGTCGCCGACATCGATCGATACGTCCTTGACGGCATCGAAATTGGCGAAGCTCTTGGTCACATTGTCCAGGCTCAATCGCGCCATGGCAGCACTCCGGTCGGAAGGTAGGGGGCAAGCAGATTGGTCACCAGCATCAACAGGAAAGTGACCGCCACAGTGATGACGGACATCGCCGCCGCATAGTTGGAATCGCCGCCCTGCTCGAAGGAAAACATCACGACACCGATCGTCTCCGACCCGGACGACCACAGCAGCGCCGAGACGGTGAGTTCGCTGAGCGCCGTCATGAAGATCAGTAGCCCGCCGGCGATCGCCGCCGGTGCCACCAGCGGAAAGATGATCGTGCGCATGCGCGTGAACAGCCCGGCGCCGGCCACTTGCGCCGCCTCCTCCAGCGCCCGGTCGATCTGGTGATAGCCGCTGATGGTCGGCCGCAATGCCAGCACCAGGAAGCGGGCGAGATAGGCGTAGAGGATGATCCAGACGGTGTTGTAGAGCTGGATGCCGGTCAGCGGGATCGGCCGCAGGAACATGAGCAGCGAGGCGATCGCCAGCACCACGCCGGGCAAGGCATAGGGCAGCTCCACCGACAGATTGAGCAGCCGCACCCAGCGCTGCTTGCCCCAGGCGATCAGATAGCCGATCGGCACGGCGACCAGGACCGCGAAGAAGGCCGCCGCGATCGACAGCCAGAAGCTGTTGAAGAAAGCCCTACTGGCGGCATCATGCTCGAACAGCACGAAGCGATAATTGTCGAGCGTCGCCGTCTTGGCGGTGAGCGCAATGCCGTAGCCCGGCACCAGCGATGTCAGAACCAGCCCGAACAGCGGCAGGACCAGCACCACGATGATCAGCAGCCACATGCCGGCCTGCACGGCGGGCCGCCAGCGGCCGAGCTCATAGGGCTCGGCCGGAAGCGACGTGGAGCTGATGCGATAGTCGCGGCGGCGGCTCATGATCTCCTGGGCAAGGATGCCCGCCATCGCGATAATGCCGATCAGCACCGACAGGAACGCGGTTTCGCCGAGCACGGCGGGGCCGCCGCCGGCCAGCTTCTGATAGATCAGCGTCGGCAGCACGAGATAGTTGGCGGGAATGCCGAGAAAGGCCGGAATGCCGAAATTGCCGACGCATGAGACGAAGGCAAGAGCAGCGGCCGCCATGATCGACGGCGTCATCAAGGGCAGCACGATGGTGACCAGCACGGTGAACCAGCCGGCGCCGCCCGCCCGCGCGGCTTCGACCAGCTCGCGCGGCAGCTTGCGCAGCCCGGCGCGCACCAACAGGAAAACCAGCGGGCCATACTGCACGCCGAGCAGCAGGATGATGCCCGATGTCGAATAGAGCGGGTTCCTGGTACCGAGCGGCGGTGCCGCCCCAAACAGCTTGAGGAACGGGCTTGCCGGGCCGAACAATTGCAGCCAGGCCAGCGCCGTCACCTGCGGCGCGATCATCAACGGCATGACATAGCAGAGCACTAGGGCACTGCGGCCACGGATATCGGTCAGAGTGACGAGGACGGCCACCAGCGTTCCAGACAGCACCGCAAGCAGGGTGCCGCCGATACCGACGACCAGTGTGTGCCAGGTGGCGATCCAGGTCGCCGGACTGGCGAGCCCCGCCTTTATCGCGACGGTCGACAGCGTGCCGCCGGGCGCCACGATCTCCTTGATCAGGCGCAGCATCGGCAGCAGGGAAAGCAGGACGATGACGATGGCTACCGCCGCCGTCAGGACCATTTCCTGGCCCCGGCTTTCCCTGATCCGTGTTGACATGATTGCGTTCCTGGGGTCGATCAGCCGATGCGATCGGGGTTTTGCCCGTCAGGGATACCGCTGGGACGGCACCCCTGACTGGATTGCCGGCTCAGCCGCCGAACAATTCCGAGAACTTCGCCTTGTCGGCGTCGGTTTTGGCGACGATTGCCTTGGTGTCGAACGGCATCACCTTGACCTTGACGCCTTCCGGCAGCCATTCGGGGCGGCCGACCGAGGCACGCGCCGGCAGATAGCCCATCGAAAGCGCAAGCTTCTGGCCGTCATCGGAAAGAATGAAGTCGACGAACTTCTTGGCGCCGTCGACATTCCTGGCGGTCTTCATGATGGCGACCGGTTCGGTCACTGCCGGCACACCTTCCGAGGGGAACACGAACTCGACCGGGGAACCCTTCTTCTTGGCGTTCATCGCCATGAAGTCGACCAGGATGCCATAGGGCTTTTCGCCCGATGCCACCGACTTCAGCACCGCACCATTGCCGCGCACGCTGACGGTGTTGTTGGTCTTCAGCTTCTGGAAGAAATCCCAGCCATAATTGGCGTCGCCGACGAAGCCTGAAAGCAGGTAGGCGGCGGCACCCGAATAGAGCGGGCTCGGCATGACCAGGCCATCGGCGTAGGCGGGCTTGGCAAGATCGGCCCAATGCTGCGGCTTCTCGGTCGCCGCCGTGTTGTAAACGATGCCGGTGGTGATCAGCTTGCTGCCGAAATAGGTCTTGTCGGCATCATAGGCATCCGCCTCGATGCCATCGAGCTTTGCCTCGGGATAGGGCAGTAGCCGGTCGTCCTTCTTCAACAGCTCCATCGAGACCGCATCGGCGATCAGAAGCACGTCGGGCTGCGGGCTGCCGGCGGCAAACTCGGCCGCCATCTTGGTCAGGATGTCGCTCGTTCCGGAGCGATAGATATTCACATCGATACCCGGCTGCGCCTTCTTGAAGGCATCCACGGTCTTGGCCGCGTCGGCTTCCGGCTGGGACGTGTAGAGCGTCAGTGTTTCGGCGTTTGCCACGCCGGCAAACAAAGTTGCTGCGAGCGCCAGCTGGCTGGCCAGCAGCTTGATGAAGTGCGTCTTCAATGAGACCTCCTGTCTTTCTGTGCATGACCGGTCCGGCTCTGGCCGGCTCCCCGTCTCTTCCTCCCTGCACGGCGCATATGACTGGTGGATGACACAGCGCGTGAAACCCACAAAATATGTTCATATGTACGATGTCAATTACAAATGAACAGAAATGTGCGACAATCGACACGCCGCAGATCCGGCATCAGTTGACATCCGGCCGGTATTTCCTTGATGAGCACCGGTCAGGCCACGGCTCATGAGGGACAGGAACCGATGACCACAGAAAAACCCAGACAGGCTCGCCTGCCGATGGTCTCGTCGGACCTTACCGTCAAGACGGCATGGCTCTACTATGTCGAAGGTTTCACCCAGGAACAGATTGCCGAAAAGCTCGATGTCTCCAGGGTGAAGGTCATGCGTACGCTGGCCTCCTGCACCGCCGAGGGCATTGTCGTCACCATGATCAACGCGCCGACCGCCGGGCAGGTGGCGCTCGAGCGGGGACTGGAAAAGCGCTGGGGTCTGAATGCCGCCGTCGTCATCCCGACGCCTTCGGCGCATGACCATCTGGAGAAAGCCATCGGCCATGCCGTCGCGGCCTATCTCGGCGAGCAGATGCAGGACGGCATGACGCTCGCCATCGGTGGCGGCGCGACCCTGCATGCCAGCCTCGGCTTCCTTGCCCGCCGGCAGTTGAAGCGTGCCTGTGTGGTGGCGCTCGTCGGCAGCCTGCCGCACTCGCAATGGATCAATCCGTCCATCGTTGCCGCCAAGGTAGCCGATGTCTTCGAGGTCGACAGCTACCAGATCACCGCGCCGGTCACGGTCGACAATCCCTCGCTGCGCGATCTCCTCTGGGCACAGCCGACCCTGCAGGATGTGCGCCAACGCGCGGCCGCCGCCGACATCGCGCTGCTCACCGTCGGCGACATGTCGCCCGACGCCACCATCTTCCGGCATGGCATCGTTCCGTCATCGCTGATCGCTCCGTTGAAAGCGAAGGGCGCGGTCGCCAACATGCTGTGCTATTTCGTCGATGCCAATGGCCGTTTGGTGGACCACGAGGTCAACGGGCGTGTCATGGCCATCGATCTCGATGTGGTCGGCCAGGTGCCGAATGTGGTTCTCGCCGCGGGCGGCAAGCGCAAGGTCGCGGCGATCCTCGCCGCACTGAAAGCCGTCGACACCAATGTGCTGATCACTGACAGCGATACCGCCACGGCGCTGCTTGCCAAGGGCGGTTAGATCAGCCCGCGCTCGCGCAAAAAATCCTCGACGCCGACATGGGTCATGGATTCGAATTCGGCGATCGCCTCGGCCACCCGCTTGCGCTGCGCCGCCAACAGTGTGAACACCTGCTTCATCTCGCCGGAAACACCAAAACGGCTCCACCGCTCGGCGATATGCGTGGGCAGACCGATGTCGGCGCAGAACGCGTCCAGACTGTCATAGCCGAGGCTGGCGACGAGCTGCCTGGTCTCCTCCGCCGACATGCGAGGCTCGAAGGCGTGGTCGTGCAGGCGCTGCGCCACCAGCTTGATGTCGGATGGCGACGCACCCATGACCTTGCCGAACAGGGTTTTGACGTCAGATGGGTCGAATGCAGGCATATTTGGCCTCCCTGGATCGCAATCCAGATAGAACATGGGTCAAGGGTCAGCGCCTGACAAGTCGTTTCTGTCGCAAGCCGGCGCATCAGTCGGCGCCGGCTTCTGCTTGGTGGATCAGACCAGCAGGCCCATCGGATTTTCAAGGAGGTTCTTGAAGGCGACCAGCAGTTCGGCACCCAGCGCACCGTCGACGGCGCGGTGGTCGGTCGACAGCGTCACCGACATCACGGTGGCTATTCTGATCTCGCCATTCTTGACCACCGCCCGCTCCTCGCCGGCGCCGACCGCCAGGATGGTCGCGTGCGGCGGGTTGATGACCGCGGCAAAATCCTTGATGCCGAACATACCGAGATTGGACACCGCCGTGGTGCCACCCTGATACTCTTCCGGCTTCAGCTTGCGGCTGCGCGCGCGACTGGCCAGATCCTTCATCTCGTTGGAGATGGTGGACAGCGTCTTTTCGTCGGCATGCCGAATGATCGGTGTGATCAGGCCGCCGGGGATCGACACCGCGACGCCGACATCGGCGTGCTTGTGCTTGACCATGGCGCTTTCAGTCCACGAGGCATTGGCATCGGGCACCGCCTTCAGCGCCATCGCCATCGCCTTGATCACCATATCGTTAACCGACAGCTTGTAGGCCGGTGCCTCGCCCTTGTCGGTCTTCTTCACCGGGGCTGCCGCATTGATGTGCGTGCGCAGCGCCAGCAGCGCATCGAGCTCGCAGTCGAGCGTCAGGTAGAAATGCGGAATGGTGGTCTTGGCCTCGACCAGGCGGCGCGCAATGGTCTTGCGCATATTGTCATGCGGGACAAGGTCGTAGGAGCCCTGTTCGAACAGTTTCAGGACCTGATCGTCCGACATCGCCTTTACCGGCGCGGCAGGAGCAGCAGCCGGCACGCCAGCCGGAGCCTTGGCGGCAGGCGCCGTCTGGGCGCCGCCACCGGCAATGGCCGCGTCGACATCCGCCCTCACCACCCGGCCATGCGGGCCGGTCCCAGATACGGTCGAGAGGTTCAGGCCGGCCTCACGGGCCAGGCGCCGGGCAAGCGGTGTTGCACGGCCGGCCGATGGCGATTGGCCGATCTCCCCCCTTGTGGGGGAGATGCCAAGTGGCGGCAAAGAGGGCAGGGCAGAGGGGTGAGTGACAGAATGAGACGTTGGCGCGACAGCGCCCTCCTCTGTCGACTTCGTCGACATCTCCCCCACGGGTGGGGAGATTGGCGCCTTGTCGTGCTTGGCCGCAGCAGCATCAGCCCCATAGGCCTCACCGTCGGCATAGATCCACGCCACGGCAGCGCCGACCGCAATATCGACACCCTCTTTGCCGGTGACATCGCGCAGGACGCCGCTGGCCGGCGCATCGATTTCCATCGCCGCCTTGTCGGTCTCGATCTCGAACAGCACATCGCCCTTCTTGACGTGCGCGCCCTCCTCGGCAAACCAGCGCGAGATCTGTCCAGTCGCCATGTCCATGTCGACCTTGGGAAGAATGACTTCGGTCGGCATATCTCAGCGAACCCCTTTCACGAGGTCGCGCGCGGCGGTGATAATGTCCGGAATTTGCGGCACCGTCGCCTTCTCGAGTTCCGGATTGTAGGGGATCGGCGTTTCGGCGCCGCCCAGCCGCACGATCGGCGCGTCGAGATAGTCGAACGCTTCGCTCTCGGCGATCATGGCGCTGACCTCGGCGCCGATGCCCAGCGTCTTGACCGCTTCGTAGACGCATAGCAGCCGCGACGTCTTCTTGACGCTGTCGATGACGGTCTGCTTGTCCATCGGCCGGATGGTCCGAAGATCGACGACTTCGACGTCGATGCCTTCGCTCTCCAGCACGGCTGCCGCGTCGAGCGCCTTCTGCACCATGATCGAGGTGGCGACGATGGTGAGATCCCGGCCCTCGCGGCGGATATCGGCCTTGCCGATCGGCACGGTGTAATAGCCTTCGGGCACCGGGCCCTTCAGCTTGTAGAGCAGCTTGTGCTCGAAGATCATGACCGGATCGGGATCGGCGACCGCCGCCAAAAGCATGCCCTTGGCATCATAGGGGGTCGCCGGCTGGATGACTTTCAGACCCGGCACATGGCCGAGCCAGGCTTCGAGGCTCTGGCTGTGCTGAGCCGCCGCACCGGTGCCGGAACCGGCGGGAAAGCGCATCACCACGGGAACCGAAACCTCGCCGCCCAGCATGAAGCGCATCTTGGCCGCCTGGTTGACGATCTGCTCCATGGCAAGCGTGGCGAAATCGGAAAACTGGAACTCGAAGATCGGCCGCATGCCGGTGAGGGC
>NZ_RZQA01000179.1:0-8669 GCF_004022915.1 Mesorhizobium sp. M7A.F.Ca.US.006.04.2.1 | reverse complement strand
ACTGGGTGGCGCGTTCGATCACCGCCGGTGTCGCCAATCAGGGCCAGACGCTGCTTGGCGGCGATCTTCGCTTCCAGATCAACCAGCGTGACGCCAGTCAGGCGGAGCGCAGCTTCCTTGACGGGCTCGGCACGGTTTCGCGGACCGCCAGCATGCGTTCGATGGCGCGTCTCGCCGACGGATCCGACCAGGCGCTGGTCGAGGCCAAGGCGGTCGACCATGTCTATCCGCTCTATGGCACGCTGGAGACCGAGCCGGCGCTGTCGAAACAGGAACTGTTCGGCGAAGAGTTCGGCGTCTTCGGTGCGGCAGCGCCCGATCTTCTGTTCGAGCGGTTGCACGTCAAGCCTGGCGACCGGCTGAAGCTCGGCACCGCTACTTTCGAACTGCGCGCCAAGCTGGTCGCCGAACCGGATGCCGTGTCCGACGGTTTCGGCTTCGCGCCGAGGCTGATGATCTCGACCGAAGGGTTGGCGGCCACTGGACTGATCCAGCCGGGCAGCCTGGTCGAGAATGCCTACAAAATCCGGCTGCCGGCGGACGCCGACGAGACGAGGCTCAAGGCCATCCAGGATCAGGCCGCCACGGATTTTCCGGAAGCCGGCTGGTCGATCCGCACGCGCAGCAACGCGGCGCCCGCGCTGTCGTCCAACATCGAACGCTTCTCGCAGTTCCTGACCCTGGTCGGGCTGACGGCGCTGGTGGTCGGCGGCGTCGGCGTCGCCAATGCGGTGCGCGCCTATCTCGACGGCAAGCGCGGCGTCATCGCCACCTTCAAGAGCCTGGGCGCTTCGGGCGGCTTCGTCTTTGCCGTCTATCTCGTGCAGATCCTGATCATAGCCGGATTGGGTATCGTGCTGGGCCTTGTGCTCGGCGCACTAATGCCCTTCGCGGCGAGCGCGGCCTTGCAATCCGTCATTCCGGTGCCGGCCGAAGGCGGCTTCTATCCCGGCGCGCTCGGCATGGCGGCGCTGTTCGGCCTGCTGGTGACGTTGGCTTTCGCGCTGCTGCCGCTCGGCCGCACCCGCGACGTGCCGGCAACCGCGCTGTTTCGCGAAATGGGGCTGGAAGGCCGCGGCTTGCCGCGCCCCGCCTATGTCGCGGCGGCCATAGGCATCGCGCTGCTGCTTGCGGCGCTGGCCATTCTGTTCTCGGGCGACCAGCGCATCGCCTCGATCTTTGTCGGCGCTACCGTCTTCGCCTTCCTGGTGCTGCGCGTGGTCGGCGCACTGGTGCAATGGACGGCCAGGAAAAGCCCGCGCGTGCGCTTCGTGGCGCTCAGGCTCGCCATCGGCAACATCCATCGGCCAGGCGCCCTGACGCCATCGGTGGTGCTGTCCCTTGGGCTCGGGCTGACGCTATTGGTGACGCTGGCGCTGATCGACGGCAATCTCAGGCGACAGATCTCGGGCAGCCTGCCGGAACGGGCGCCGAACTTCTTCTTCGTCGACATCCAGAGCGCCGATGTCGCGTCCTTCTCGGCGCTGATCGGCAAGGAGGCGCCGCAGGGCGTGCTGGCCAAGGTGCCGATGCTGCGCGGCCGGGTGATGGCGCTGAACGGTGTCGACGTCGACAAGGTGAAGGTGCCGGCGGAAGGCGCCTGGGTGCTGAGGGGGGATCGCGGCCTGACCTATGACACCAGGCAGCCGGAGAACGCGACGCTGACCGAGGGCAGTTGGTGGCCCGAAAATTACAGCGGCGAACCGCTGGTTTCGTTTTCGGCGCAAGAAGGCAAGGAGATCGGGCTGAAGCTCGGCGACACCATCACCGTCAATGTGCTGGGCCGCAACGTCACGGCCAGGATCGCCAGTTTCCGCCAAGTCGAATGGGAGACGATGGGTATCAATTTCGTCATGGTCTTCTCGCCCAACACATTCGCGGGCGCCCCGCATGGCTGGATGGCGACGCTGACCGAAAAGAGTGCATCGACGGCCGACGACGCCCGCATCCTCAACGCCGTCACCCGCGCCTTCCCGGCGGTGACGACGGTGCGGGTCAAGGACGCGCTCGACGTCGTCAACCGGCTGGTCGGGCAGCTCGGCACGGCGATCCGGGCGGCCGCTGGCGTGGCGCTGATCGCTTCGGTGCTGGTGCTGGCCGGCGCGCTTGCAGCCGGCAACCGGGCGCGCATCCATGATGCGGTGGTGTTGAAGACGCTGGGCGCGACACGCACGACGCTGATATCGGCCTTCTCGCTCGAATATATGCTGATCGGGCTGGCCACCGCCATTTTCGCGCTGGCGGCGGGCAGCGCAGCCGCCTGGTTCGTCGTCGCGCGCATCATGACTTTGCCGTCGCATTTCATGCCGGAGGTGGCGGTGGCAACCATTCTGTTTTCGCTGGTGATCACGGTCGGCATTGGTCTCGCCGGCACTTGGCGGGTGCTCGGCCACAAGGCAGCACCGGTGCTGCGCAACCTGTGACGACAGGCCCGGAACGGGCATCCTGGATTAAATCTTGGTAAGAAAGCCGTCCGAAAAGCCGAGGAATCGGCGCTTCGCCCTCTCACGAACCGTTACATCCGGTTACGGTCTTGTTCTTGACGCGAATAACCATCATATTTCGCCACAGGCATGCTGGAGCCCTGCCAGCGGCGCCTGGGTCCGGAAGGACCTGACACCGGACGGGGCAGAAGCAATAGAGGACTACAATGGCTGATCCCATTCGCAACTACCAGATGCGCGCCGTGCCCGGCGTCGGCGTCGGTGCCGACATCGATCAGGGCCTGCGCGCCTACATGATCAAGGTTTACAATCTGATGGGGCTTGGCCTCCTCATCACCGGTCTTGCCGCTGTCGGCACGATCATGCTGGCCACCACCACCGATCCGGCTTCGGCTGTCGCGACGCTGCCGAGCGGCGAGATGCTGACGTCCTTCGGCTACGCGATCTTCGGCTCGCCGCTGCGCTGGGTGGTGATGCTGGCGCCGCTGGCCGCCGTTCTGTTCCTGTCGTTCCGCGTCCAGTCGATGAGCGTTTCGGCGGCGCAGACGACGTTCTGGGTCTATGCCGGTCTCGTCGGCCTGTCGCTGTCTTCGATCTTCCTGGTCTACACCACGGCCAGCATTTCACAGACCTTCTTCGCCACGGCCGCCGCCTTCGGTGCGCTGTCGCTGTTCGGCTACACCACCAGGCGCGACCTGACGGCAATGGGCTCGTTCCTGATCATGGGCGTGTTCGGCATCATCATCGCGTCGGTGATCAACATCTTCCTGCAGTCGTCGGCGCTGTCGTTTGCCGTGTCGGCGATCGGCGTGCTGGTCTTCGCGGGCCTCACCGCCTATGACACGCAGAAGATCAAGGAGATGTATTTCGAGGGCGACAGTTCGGACGTCGCCGGTCGCAAGGCGATCATGGGCGCGCTGACGCTCTATCTCGACTTCATCAACCTGTTCATGTTCCTGCTGCAGTTCATGGGCGACCGTCGCTAGTTCAGCATGCTGGACCATCGAGTTCCAAAAGGGCGGCCCAACGGCCGCCCTTTTCTTTTGTGCCGGGCTTTGCTGTTATCGCGAGCAGAGAAATGGCACCCATAAACTATGAGCACTATTACGATTCGACCGGCGACAGCGGCCGACCTCGACAGCATCACCGGCATCTACGCCGACGCGGTCGCCCAAGGCACGGCGAGCTATGAGTTGGAGCCGCCGAGCCGCGCGGAGATGGGTGTTCGATTCGACAGCCTGATGGCCGGCGGCTTTCCCTACCTTGTGGCGGAGAAGGACGGCGCGGTTCTCGGCTACGCCTATGCCGGTGCCTTCCGGCCACGCCCGGCCTATCGCTTCATTGTCGAGGATTCGGTCTATGTCGCGCCCGAGGCCAAGGGCCAGGGCGTCGGGCTCAAGCTGATGCAAAGCCTGATCGAGGCGGTGACGACGGCGGGCTTTCGCCAGATCATCGCGGTGATCGGCGATGGCCGTCCCGACAGCGCCTCGGTGCGGCTGCACGAAAAGCTCGGCTTTCGCCATTCGGGCCGCCTTGAAGGTTCCGGCTACAAGCACGGCCGCTGGCTGGACACGGTGTTCATGCAGCTGTCCCTGAATGGCGGTGCCTCGACGCCGCCCGATCCGAGTTCGCTGCCGGAGCGGAAGTTTCGCCTTAGAGCGGACTGAAGAAGGAACTGAAGAATTGCGGAATTGAAGAACTGAAGAATAAAAAGAAGCGGCGGCAACAGATGACGCCGAGGCCTTTTCTCAACTCATCAATTCTCCATTTCTTCAATTCCCCTGCTCTAATTCCCTGCTCAGGCTTCCACCAGCTTCAACTTGCTGTCGAACACACCGAGCACGCGGCCGAGTTCCTGGCCGCGTTTCAAGATGCGGCCGCCGGCGGCGATGACGGCAAAGGCGCCCTGCTTGCGGGCCAGTTTCGGATCCTTGACGATCTGGAACAGCGGCACTTCGCTGGTGCGGCGGAAGACGGAAAAGACAGCGCGGTCGGCGAGATGATCGATGGCGTAGTCGCGCCATTCATTGGCGGCGACCATGCGTCCGTAGAGCCTGAGGATCTGGTCCAGCTCGCGTCGGTCGAACCGCACCGGCTGATCGAGACGTTCGCGTCGCGCCTCGTGCAGCGGGATTATTGCGGATGCGTCCCCATCCTCCGTCCCGCCACTGTCATCGGTCATGCCTCGATCCTTCAAAATGAATCTTTGCCAACCAAAGTTGGCGTGTTCGCGACTGAATTGCAAGGCCCGGCGAACCGAGCCCCGCGCCGCGCCGTTTCCGTCACGTCCAGTCACTTTTATGAAACGCCGTGTTGGAATTGGTGATGTTCCGCCACATTTCTGCCTTTTTTTATCCGCGCTCATGCCCCAATGTCCGACGAATTTACCGGCGTTGCCTGAGACGGTTCGGTCCGGCACCGGCTCGTAAACCCCAAGCCCCCCGCCCACGGGTCTGCGTCGGATCGAACCAACCTCGGCTCTTCCTCGGAAGAACCGGGAGCGACGATCCCAAAACCTAAATGACCGGCGTCAGAAGCAAGCTGACGTCGGTTTTTTATTGGCTGGTGATAGGTGAACCTTCGCGCTACCGCGGCCGGGGTTTGAGCGCTCTATCTCAAGGCTTGTGGATGAATGCGGCGCCGAGAATGGGACCGGGCATGCCGTCCTTGCCGACCGACTGCAGCAGCACGGCGCAGCCGCCCTTTTTGGCAATCTCGCTCATCGGCAGTTCGTAGCGCTGTGCCTTGCCATGCCACATGCCGGCGGTCTGGATGCCGGTGACGGCGTTCCAGTAGGTCATCTTGCGGCCGGTATTTTCGCCCTCGCCGACTTTGACCGTCTGCGGCGGGTCGAAATAGACGATGACGACATGGGCGTCGCTGGGGCCGTTGCCGGCATCGCCGGCGTCGATCATCACGCGATCGCTGGTGCGGCTGACCTTGACGGCGACGCGCATGCCTTCGCCGCTCTTGGCCATGCGGGCGAGCGCACCATCGACCTCGCCGCGGTTGGCGCCGTTGACATGGACGCGGCCATTGATGACGGCCTGCGGCGTATAGACGGAGCGGCTGCCGAAGGCGCGCATATAGTCGTATTGCCGCTCGGTGTTCTCCTTGCGGCCGAGCGTGTCCTGCCAGCCGAGATAGTCCCAGTAGTCGACGTGATAGGCGAGCGCGACGATGTCTTCCTTGGCGGCAAGTTCGGAGAACAGAGTATCGGCCGGCGGGCAGGAACTGCAGCCCTGGCTGGTGAACAGCTCGACCACGCCCAATGGCTTTTCGATCTGGACCCGGTCGGTCTGGGCGCGATCGGATTCGCCGGCATGCCCGGCGCCGGCAGACGCCGAGAAGGCCAGCGCAAGAGCTGCCAGCCACAATGATTTTCGCGAGGCCATGGCCATTCCGATTCCCGCCGGTGATGCCGGCTTTATCTTGATTGCTGAAATATGTGGCAGAACCGGAAGTCAACGGGAAGTCACGTTGCGGTGAAATTTTGCCGTTGCAGCCGACCGCAACCGCGCAATAGGAAGGATCTGCGCTTCAGGATAGAAACCGATTCGGGCGGCAATCGCGATGTGGCAAACGTTTTTGGCGCCGGTCGACCTCTATTGCGAGCGGACCGGCCCGGAATTCTGGTCCGAACCGGTCAACGCCCTGACCAACTTCGCCTTCATCGCCGCCGGCCTGTGGGGCGTGCGCGAGGTGCGAAGGCTGGGCACCGGCGCCTTCGCCGAGGTTCTGGCCTGGTGGGTGGTGGCGATCGGCATCGGCTCGACGATCTTCCATACTTTTGCCACCAAGGGCACGGTCTGGGCCGACGTGCTGCCGATCGCCGGCTTCACGCTGGCCTACACGCTGTTCAATCTGCGTCGCTTCCTCGGCATGCGATGGGGCAAAGCCATCGCCATCTTCATCGCCTTCTATGTGATTGCCGGGGCGATAACCGTTGCCGTGCCGGACTGGCTGCGCCAGGCGTCGAACGGCACGACGGGCTATCTGCCGCCGTTCCTGGCGCTCGCCTTCTTCGGCGCGCTGGTAGCCGCCAGCGGCAATCGCGCCGGCTGGTACAATCTGGCCGGATCGGCGATCTTCGTGGTGTCCGTCGTCTGCCGGATGATCGACCCGCTGGTCTGCGGCGGTTTCCCGCTCGGCACGCACTTCCTCTGGCACATCCTCAACGGGCTGATGCTGGGTGTGTTGTTGGCCGCCGCGGCGCGGTTTGGGGCGCCGAAGGTAGGGCAGTAGGGCAGTAGGGCAGTAGGGCAGTAGGGCAGTAGGGTGCTCTATTCCCTATTCCCTATTCCCTTACTGCCTTACTGCCTTATTCCCTTACTAAGCTGCCAGATCGCGCAGCACGTATTGCAGGATGCCGCCGTTCTTGAAGTAGTCGAGCTCATCCAGCGTATCGATGCGGCAGATGATCGGCACGTTCTTGACCGTGCCGTCGCCATAGGTGATTTTGGCGATCATCGTCTGGCGCGGCTTGATGGTGCTCAGCCCGTCGATCTCGACCAGCTCGTCTCCCTTGAGGTTGAGCGATGCCCATGAGGTGCCTTCCTCGAAGACGAAGGGGATGACGCCCATGCCGACCAGGTTCGAGCGATGGATGCGCTCGAAAGACTGGGCGATGACCGCGCGGACACCGAGCAGATTGGTTCCCTTGGCCGCCCAGTCGCGCGACGAGCCGTTGCCGTATTCGACGCCGGCGAAGACGACCAGCGGCACGCCTTCCCTTTTGTACTCCATCGCCGCGTCGTAGATCGATTCCTCTTCCTTCGACGGGTAGTGGATGGTGTAGCCGCCCTCGCGGCCGTTCTCGCCCAGCATGTGGTTGCGGATGCGGATGTTGGCGAAGGTGCCGCGCATCATCACCTCGTGATTGCCGCGCCGCGTGCCGTACTGGTTGAAGTCGGCGACGCCGACGCCGTGGTCGGTGAGGTATTTGCCGGCCGGCGACGCTGCCTTGATCGATCCGGCCGGCGAAATGTGGTCGGTGGTGATCTTGTCGCCGAACAGGCCGAGCACGCGGGCGCCCTTGATGTCGCCGATCTTGCCGAAACCTGACGTCATGCCGGCGAAATAGGGCGGGTTCTGCACATAGGTCGAGTTGTCGTCCCAGGCATAGGTCTGGCCTTCCGGCGCCTTGACGTTCTGCCAGTACTCGTCGCCCTTGAAGACGTCGGCATATTTGCGGGCGAACAGCTCGCGGGTGACGTTCTTCTCGATGAACTCCTGGATTTCGGCCGAGCTCGGCCAGATGTCCTTGAGGTAGACCGGCTCGCCGTTCTTGTCCTCGCCGAGCGGCTCTGTCGTGAGGTCCTTGGTGACAGTTCCGGCCAGCGCATGCGCGACGACCAGCGGCGGCGAGGCCAGATAGTTGGCCTGCACGTCAGGCGAGACACGGCCTTCGAAGTTGCGATTGCCGGACAGGACCGCGGCGGCGATCAGGCCCTTGTCGTTGATGGTTTTGGAGATCGGCGCCGGCAGCGGGCCGGAATTGCCGATACAGGTGGTGCAGCCGAAGCCGACCAGGTTGAAGCCGATCTGGTCGAGCTCCTTCTGCAGGCCGGATTTCTCCAGATATTCGGCGACCACCTGGCTGCCGGGAGCCAGCGAGGTCTTCACCCACGGCTTCTGCTTCAAACCGAGCCGGTTGGCATTGCGGGCCAAAAGACCGGCGCCGATCAGCACGCTCGGGTTCGAGGTGTTGGTGCAGGAGGTGATGGCGGCAATGACGACATCGCCGTGACCGAGATCATGGTCGGTGCCTTCGACGGCATAGCGCTTGGAGATTTCGGCCGCCTTCTTGTATTCGGTCTCCATCGCCTTGGCGAAGCCTTCCGGAATGCCTTCCAGGGCGACGCGGCCTTCAGGCCGCTTGGGGCCGGCCATCGACGGCACGACGGAACCAAGTTCGAGCTCGAGCAGATCAGTGAAGACAGGGTCGGCCGAGCCGGTTTCACGCCACAGGCCCTGGGCCTTGGCGTAGGCCTCGACCAGCGCGATGCGGTCCTCGCTGCGGCCGGACATTGTGAGATAGCGGATGGTTTCCGAGTCGACCGGGAAGAAACCGCAGGTGGCGCCATATTCGGGGGCCATGTTGCCGATGGTGGCGCGGTCGGCCAGCGTCATGTTGGAGAGGCCCGGGCCGAAGAACTCGACGAACTTGCCGACGACCCCCTTCTTGCGCAGCATCTGGGTGACGGTGAGCACGAGGTCGGTGGC
>NZ_RZQA01000178.1:0-8769 GCF_004022915.1 Mesorhizobium sp. M7A.F.Ca.US.006.04.2.1 | reverse complement strand
GCCTGCCGGCCATCGTCTCGGCATTCATGCTGGCCTTCCTGATCTCCTTCGACGAATTCATCGTCGTGTTCTTCCTGGCCGGCACCGAGCCGACGCTGCCGCTCTACATCTGGAGCCAGCTGCGTTTTCCCCGGTCGCTGCCGACGGTGATGGCACTGGGCACTTCGATCCTGGCGGTGTCCTTCGTCATCGCTGCAGCAGCTGAAATCCTGCGCCATCGCGGCTTATCCGCCACGGCGCCAAAGCCCGCGGATCCATCACAACCAAAACAAACCAAGAGAGGAGAACTGCAATGGCATTCGACCTGAAATCGATCTCTGCAAAGACTGTTTGCGCTGGATTGACGGCGTTCGCGCTGGCGCTGTCGTCGACCGTCGCTTTCGCCGGCGAAAAGCTGCAATATTTCACCTGGTCGGGCTATGAACTGCCCGACTTCAACAAGAGCTTCCTTGCCGCGCATCCCGATGGCGTCGAGGCCTCGATCTTCGGTGACGACGATGACGCCTTCACCAAGGTCAAGGCCGGCTTCCGACCCGACATTGCGCATCCCTGCTATGACAAGGTGGCGCGCTGGAACAAGGAAGGCCTGCTGCAGCCAATCGACACCAAGCGCATCAAGAACTGGGACTCGATCTTCCCGGTGTTCAAGAACCTGCCAGACCTGCAGGCTGGCGACGGCAAGGTCTGGATGGTGCCGTGGGACTGGGGCAACACCTCGATCCTCTACCGCACCGATCTGGTGAAGAACCCGGAAGCGAGCTGGAACCTTTTGTGGGACAAGCAGTATGCCGGTCGCATGGCGACGATCGACGCGGTGCATGACACGCCTGTCGTGGCGGCGCTGCTCGCCGGCGTCAATCCGTTCGACATGACGCCGGAGCAAATGGACAAGGTGGCCGAGAAGCTGCGCGAGCAGCGCCCGCTGCTCTCCAACTACACCACCGACATGACCTCCGTCGAACAGGCGCTGGCCAGCGGCCAATTGGTCGCCGCCATGACCTGGAACGCGTCGGCCACCTCGCTCAAGAAGCAGGGCGTGCCGGTCGAGTTCATGAAGCCCAAGGAGGGCATGCTGACCTGGGCCTGCGGCTTCGTGATGCTCAAGGACGCCAAGAATGTCGACCTCGCCTATGATTTCATCAACAGCCGGCTGGAGACGGATTCCGGCAAATACCTGATCGAGGCCTACGGCTATGGCAGCTCGACCAGTTCGGCCTTCGCGGCGGTGCCGAAGGAGGAGCTGGAGAAATTGCAGCTGCCGTCCGACCCGGAGGTGATGCTGAAGACCACCATCTTCACCGGACCGATGAAACAGAATGACGACCTCGCCAAGATGTTTGAGAAGGTGAAGGCGGGGGGATAAAGCTCCCCCTTCTCCCCTTGTGGGAGAAGGTGTCGCCGAAGGCGACGGATGAGGGGTGCTCCAGGGAACACCAGCGTCTCACTCCGCTGGAACACCCCTCAACCGTCTCGGCGCTGCGCGCCGATCCACCTTCTCCCACAAGGGGAGAAGGGAAAGCAAACGAGGACTAACGCATGGACATGCTGGATGAAGCGGCTGGGAAGCCGAAGGACGATGCCGACGTTCGCGTCGGCCGGCGCGTGCGGGCGCTGCGGCTGGAGCGCAATTTGTCGCTGGCCGATCTTGCGGCAAAGGCCGGCGTGTCGATCGGTGCATTGAGCCAGATCGAGCGCGGCATGTCCTCGCTGCGCGTCAAGGTGATCTGGCCGCTCGCCGCCGCCCTCGACATCGAGCCGTCGGCGCTGATCGCCGACGGCAACGATGCGGCCAACGATCTCTATTGCGTGCGTGCCGACAAGCGGCGGCAAATCCCGGTGAAATCGGAAGGCATTGCCAAGGCGCTGCTGTCACCGCCGGGCGCGACGCTGACCGGCATGCTGGTGACGGTGGAAGCTGGCGGCGGCACGGCCGAGGCCTATGCGCATGCCGGCCATGAATTCGGCTTCGTGCTGGCCGGTGAGGTCGAACTGGTGGTGGATTCGACGAAATACGGGTTGAAGGCGGGCGACAGCTTTGCCTTCAAGAGCACGCTTTTGCATGCCTTCCGCAATCCGGGCGCCGAGCGGTGCCAGATTCTCTGGGTCAACACCACGAAGCCGTCCGAGGTTCGCGATGGCGCCTGATCCACTCGTCCGGCTGCAGGCGGTCTCGAAGATTTTTCCCGGCGGCATCGTTGGGCTCGACGCTGTCGATCTCGACATTATCAGCGGCGAGTTCATCACGCTGCTCGGGCCGTCGGGCTGCGGCAAGACCACCAGCCTGCGCGTCATCGCCGGTTTCGAAAGCCCGTCGAGCGGCAAGGTGTTGCTCGATGGTCGCGATATCACGGCCCTTCGACCGTTCGACCGGCCGGTCAACACCGTGTTCCAGGACTACGCGCTGTTCCCGCACATGAATGTTGCAGAAAATGTCGGCTTCGGTCTGTCGCTGCGCAAACTGTCTGGAGCCGAACAGGCTAAGCGCACCGGCGAAGCGCTCGACATGGTCGGTCTCGCCGACAAGCTTGGCGCCCGCGTCTCCGAACTGTCGGGCGGCCAGCGCCAACGCGTCGCGCTCGCGCGTGCCATCGTCTGCGAGCCGCGCGTGCTGCTGCTCGACGAGCCGTTGTCGGCGCTCGATGCGCATCTGCGCGAACAGATGCAGGTTGAGCTGAAGCGGCTGCAGTCGCGGCTTGGCACCACCTTCGTCATGGTCACCCACGACCAGACCGAAGCGCTGTCGATTTCCGACCGCATCGTCGTCATGAACAAGGGCCGCATCGAGCAGATCGCACCGCCGGCCACACTTTATGACCGGCCTGCCACGAAGTTTGTGGCGAGCTTCATCGGCACCATGAATCTCCTGCAATCACGGTTTGTCGGCCGCGATGGCGATCGCTTGCGTTTCACCGCCGGCACCCTGCCGCTGGAGGCTATTTCTGAAACCGGCGAGGCACCTGCCGAGGGCGCTACCCGCACCATCGGCGTGCGCCCGGAGGATTTGCTGGCGATGACCGAGGCCGCGCCCGGCACCGCACCGGCGCGCGTCAACAGCGTCGTCTTTCACGGCCGCACGCTGCGCCTGCATGCCGAACTCGGGCAGGGCGCGCCTGTCGTCATCGACGCGCCGCGCCAGGCCGAGGGTTTTCGCTTCCAGGTCGGCGACGTGGCGCATATCAGCCTGCGCCGTGGCGCCAACTGCCCAGTGCTGCCAAGTTAGTCTTAGCGACGTTAAAAACGAAGCAAAACGTTTGCGTCGATCGGTGGCCACAAGCGCTACCGATTGGGCGATCAACCGCGAGGTTAAGGGCATCATCCGCTATGGGGGATGTCGGCGGGATGGTCTGCCTATGTGGACTGCCAGCCGGCTGTGAACAAAAAGACCGTGGACGAAGTAGGAATTGACTCGGGAGGGAATATATTCCTAATTTGGCCGATGCCGGAACTGAGCAGCCGACCGCGCCGAAATGTGCAGACCCTGTGCCTCGCGCACGAAGTCGGGCAACTCATTCGTGTACGATGCCCGCACTGCAACATCACTAGGCACTATCTGCCCGGCGATCTCGCAAAGCTTGTAGGGGATATTCCCTTTTGGGACGTCGAGCGGCATATGAGGTGCGAGCGCTGCAAGCTTCGCGAGCTTGACGCCAGTATTATTTTGCCGAGCGCTGCTGAACGCTTGAAAATTCGGGTCAGGCGACTTGTCGAAATCCGCATGGTTCGCCGGGTGATCTGGCGAGACGACGATTAAGAAAGCGGCTGGTTAGTCGATCCTGCGGCCTAGAACAGAGACCCTTGAGTTGGCACCTGCCGCGGAAACTTGATCTGCGTGGCGGGCTTCTCAACAATCACCAATGCATCGTCCGGCGCTGTCTGCTGCAAATGTCTCGCTTCTGCCCACGACGCTGTAAGCCAGGCCTGGGCCTCTTCCGGCGTGGTCAGGATCACCGGCATAGCCTTCTCATGGATCGGTGCGATGACGGCGTTAGGCTTGGTTGTCATGAAGGCAAATAGCTCGAAGTCGCCAGGACCATCCTTGACCTTTCTCACGCCTTGCCAACGGGTCCAGAAACCAGCGAAGAAGAACAGCGGCCGGCTCTCGTCACGCGCAAACCAATAATTGCGCTGGATGCCTGTGTCCGGGTCTTTGTCGTTCGGAGTAGGGCTGGGTTCGGCAAAGCTGGTCACCGGCACGACGCATCTGTGCTCGACGCCGACAAAGTGTTGCCAGTGCGAATATTGTGGGTTGCGCACGTTAGTGGTGCCGTAGTCCGCCTTGCCTTTCATGCGTTCAGGCGGCGTGGGCAAACCCCAAAGCAGTTTCGCCAATTCACGCTCTCCGTCCGCCGTGTTGCGAACGACTGGGGCGGGCTGATTGGGATAGACGTCAAGCGAAGGCTCAAGGTTGCCGCTGATATCGCGCATTGTGCGTGTCCATTGGCGGACCGCCTCTTGCGTCGTGGTAATATTGTAGAGGTTGCACATTCACCTAGAATTGCGGAATTGGCTTGTGTCCGCAACCGGATGGAGCGCGGTCCGCGCGATATCATCATCCTGACATGGCTTGTCAGCTACGGCGCGGTCCGACGATGGCAGGCCAGCAGGCTGTTCCCTACCTAAATGCGTCTGAACAGGAGGAACACAAATGACCATCGCGGAAATTGCCAAGGATTTTACCGAGCTGCTCAAGCAGGGCGACAACGAAGCTGCCGCCGAGAAGTACAATTCCGACGATATCGTGAGCTACGAAGCCATGGAGGGGCCGATGGCCATCTCCCGTGGCAAGGAGGCTCTCAGGCAGAAGGGCCAGTGGTGGCAGGAGAACAATGAAGTCCATGGCGGCTCTGTCGAAGGCCCCTATGTCAATGGCGACCAGTTCGCGGTGCGCTTCAAGTTCGACATAACGCCCAAGGCTACCGGCGAGCGTGTCACCATGGATGAAGTCGGCCTCTACACGGTCAAAAACGGCAAGATCACCGAAGAGCGCTTCTATTACTAGGGCCGGCCCCGGGTTCCGCCTCACGTCGCTGCAGGACCAGGAAATTAGACGGCCGGGACATTGTCCTGGCCGTCATGTGGAACGGAGATATGGCAACGGCTCTGGCAAAGCGGAAAGGGTGGTTTAGTCTGTGGAACGGATTCGACAGTCAGCCAAGGAAGCACGCTTTTGACGATCACCATGTACGGCATCACCACTTGCGACACGGTCAGGAAGGCGCGCGTCTGGCTGGAAGGCCATGACGTAGCCTACCGGTTTCACGATTTCAGGGCCGAGGGACTGGACGCGAAGCGGCTGGATGGTTGGGCGGGCAAGGTCGGCTGGGAAAAGCTGCTCAACAAGGCGAGCACGACGTTCCGCGAGCTGCCGGACAAGGAAAAGCAGGGTCTCGACGAGAAGAGCGCCAAGGCGCTGATGCTGGCCAAGCCGACCATGATCAAGCGGCCGGTGCTGGAGGTAGGCGACCGGGTTATGGTCGGGTTCAAGGCTGATGTCTATGAGGCGGCGGTGGGGAAGTAGAGCTGCCTCTCGTTCCACGGTGTTCCGTGGCGCCCCCCTCTGTCCTGCCGGACATCTCCCCCTCAAGTGGGGAGATTGGCAGCTTCGCCGCTCCGCCATTCCTGTCACGTTCGGGATTTGCGAAGAAGATGATGACAGCGGATCTCCCCACCTGAGGGGGAGATGGCCGGCAGGCCAGAGGGGGGGCGCTGTCCCGCCGACCGCCATAAAATCTCAGCGTCCGCGCAAATACCCCGCCAGCGCCACCGCATTGTTGTGCGCCTCGTCATGCGCGCCGTAGAGCAGCGTCACCTTGCCGTTACCCAGCAGGCCTCGCAACTGCGTCACCGCCGCGCCATTCCCATCCAGCTCAGCGCGATACCGCTCCTGAAATTCCGCCCAGCGCGCCGCCTCGTGTCCGAACCACTTTCGCAGCTCGTCGCTCGGCGCGATGTCCTTCAACCACAGCGTCAGCGCGGCGTCTTGCTTGCTGACGCCGCGCGGCCAGATGCGGTCGACCAGAACCCGCTGCCCGTCATCGGCAGCGGGCGGCTCGTAGATACGCTTGACCGCGATGTTGAAGGCCATCACACCTCTCGGCTGCAACCCTCAGGCCCACTCGCCCTTGCGCATGACAGGCACGCGGGCGCCGTCCTTGTGGACGCCATCGATGTCGATCTTGTCCGAGCCGATCATCCAGTCGATGTGGATGAAGCTCTTGTTGCCGCCGCGCGCCGCGATCTCGTCCTGGCTGAGCGAGGCGCCGTCGACGAAGCACTTCGAATAGCATTGGCCGAGCGCGATGTGGCAGGCGGCGTTCTCGTCGAACAGCGTGTTGAAGAACAACAGGCCGCTGGCCGAGATCGGCGAGGAATGCGGCACCAGCGCCACTTCGCCGAGGCGGCGCGCGCCCTCATCTGTATCGAGCACCTTTTTCAGCACATCCTCGCCCTTCGAAGCCTTGGCCTCGACGATCCTGCCTTCTTCGAAACGCACCGAAATGTCGTCGATCAGCGTGCCTTGGTAGGACAGCGGCTTGGTCGAGGAGACATGGCCTTCGACCCGCCTCGCATGCGGCGTGGTGAAGACCTCCTCGGTCGGGATGTTGGGGTTGCAGGTGATGCCGTTCTTGGCGGTCGAGGCGCCGCCCATCCATTCATGGCCGTCCGCAAGCCCAACCGTCAGGTCGGTGCCCGGTCCGGTGAAGTGCAGCGCATGGAAATTATGGCCGTTGAGCCATTCGGTGCGGCTGCGCAGCGCCGCGTTGTGCGCCCTCCAGTTGCCGATCGGATCCTCCACATCGACCCGCGACGCGGCGAAGATGGCATCGGCGAGTTTCACGACCGCAACATCGTCGGCATCGCCGGGGAAGACCTGTTTGGCCCAGGCGAGGTCCGGATAGGCGACGATGTTCCAGTTGATGTCGAAGCCGGTGATCTTTTCCAGCGCCGGCTGATAAGCCATCGAATTGGCCTTGTTGGCGCGCGCCACTTTCGCCGGATCCTGTGCGGAGAGCAGCGACGGATCCTCGCCGCGCACCGCAAGCCTGGCCGCATTGTTGGAGAAGGCCTTCGCCATGCCTTCATAGAGCCAGCCGGCGGCGCGGTCGAAACCGGCATCGGCGCCGAAGCGGTAGCGCGCCAGCGTCATCTCGTCATCGTTGAAGATCGGCGTCACCAGGCCGGCGCCGGCCTTGTAGGCATGCTCGACGATCCGCCTGGTTAGCGGCAGTGCCGCGATCGATGACGTTAGCACCAGATCCTGGCCTGGCTGCAATTGCAGCCCGACCTTGATGGCGACTTCCGCCAGCCTGTCGAGCTTCACCGGGTCGATCGATGCGGAAACGCCGCGCGAATGTGTGGTCATGATCCTGCCTGTCGTAGTTTGATGTCCGGCCTACCATAGAGCGGCGGCGCGGCGCTTTCCACCGCGATCGCGCCGGCGGGTTTTGGGTTTGCGGACCCGAACCGCGCCATGGTTGCTTCGATCTCTTCCCTGATCCAGACCTTGAAATCCCGGACCTTGCGGCTTTCCGCCTTGACGGACGAGGTCACCAGCCAATAGCCGAGCCCGCTCTGGGCGCGGATACCGAAAGGCGCCACCAGCCGCCCGTCGGCCAGCGCATCCGCGGCGAGCAATTGCCAGCCCAGCATCACGCCATGGCCGGCAATCGCCGATTCCAGGCACAGCATCGGGTCGGTGAAACGCGCACCCTTGAGGAAGCTGACAGGTGGGACACCGGCCGTCTCGAACCAGCTTTCCCAGTTGATCATTGCTCGCTCGTCGGTGATCGCGCAGGTCTGGGCAAGGTCCTCGACCGACTTCAGTTTTTGGGCAATCGCCGGCGCGCAGACCGGGAAGACTTCCTGCGCCA
Source organism: Mesorhizobium sp. M7A.F.Ca.US.006.04.2.1 (assembly GCF_004022915.1). NCBI lineage: Bacteria > Pseudomonadati > Pseudomonadota > Alphaproteobacteria > Hyphomicrobiales > Phyllobacteriaceae > Mesorhizobium > Mesorhizobium sp. M7A.F.Ca.US.006.04.2.1. The sequence continues at coordinate 898 of NZ_RZQA01000178.1, read as the reverse complement.
AGAGCAGTTCCGTGCGCCCGCCCGGCCATTTGCCGTCGCCAAGCCGGATGGCGATGTCGATGTCTGAGTGATCGAGATTGGCCAGCCGCACCGAAGCGTCGATGCGCAGCAGCACGTTGGGATGTCGGTCGAAGTGGCGAGATAGTCTGGGCAACAGCCACTTCGAGGCAAAGGCCGGCGCCACCGAAACCACCAATGTGCATTGCGTAGCCTCGTCGGCCAGCGCCACGGCCTGGGAAAGCTCACGAAATCCAGCACCAAGGCGGGCCGCGAAGACGGCGCCGAATTCGGTCAGCACCAGACCGCTCGCCGTTCGCTCGAACAGCGCCTGGCCGAGCTGTTTTTCGGTACGGCTTATCTGCTGGCTGACGGCGCTGACGGAAACGTTGAGCTCACCGGCGGCCGCCGCCAGCGATCCGAGACGGGCAACGGTTTCGACGGCGCGCAGGCCGTTGAGGTGGACGCGGTTGAGCATGGCCATTGAGTTTTTCTAAACTGATCCGGCTGAAATCTCAATTGAAAGGCATGTCGAAACGGCGGATTTTATCGGAAGAGACAGACCTGTGGAGCCGGAAATGCTGAGGATCTTGTCGTCGTCGCTGAAGGTCTTTTTCGCTGCGAGTACGCCGTATGAGCCGCACCCGGACGGCGAAACGCAGAGATGGCTGACCGATCCGCTTTCGCATCCGGTGCTGAACACCATGTCGGAACGCGAACTGGGCGATGTGCCGTTCAGGCTGACGGCACGGCGGACAGTGCACGAGACGGCCCCATTGCACGCCGGCGGCCGCTGCTGAGCAGGCGCCAAGCCTTCCGGCTTGAGGAAAGTCGAGGCGAGCACCACGTCCCGCGCACGCACTGGCCCAACAGATGGCGATTGTTTCAGCGACCCCTGCAC
>NZ_RZQA01000177.1:0-8833 GCF_004022915.1 Mesorhizobium sp. M7A.F.Ca.US.006.04.2.1 | reverse complement strand
CTTGTTGAGTGTCGGCAAGGCGGCCTGCAGGCAGGACAGCTGCGGGCGGACCTTTTCCTCCACGCCACTGCCGATGTCACTCAGGTCAAGCGCCGGGAACGGGCCGAGGCCCTTGCCGCCGCTGGCCGCCAGCACCAAGTGATCAAAGGGGCCGAGGCGCTCGAAGAATTGACGGACCTCATCCGGCTTCGACGCGTCGAAAGCGGCCTTCTCGGCAGCACCGCCAAGGCTCTTCCAAGCGCTCTTCAGCTTGTCCTCGTTGCGGCCGGTGATGGTTACCTTCATGTCCGGGCCAAGCAGTTTGCGCGCCGTCGCCAGCCCGATGCCGGACGAGCCACCGATGATGACGGTGTGTTGGATTGCCTTGGTCATCAATGCTGTTCCTTCGATGTGGGGGAGGCCGGGCCGATGAGGTCGAGGCTCAAGCTTCTCAGCTGTTGCCTTGCCTTGGCGTCGTAGGCCTGAGCATCGGCGCGGGATTCCCGCAGGCCGTCGAAATAGAGGCCGCTTTTCCCGTTGAGCGTGGGTGAGGTGGCGAGATTGAGGATGGCGTCGGCACCGGTCTCGACCGAACTCCACGGCGTCACCCTGGCCTGCCGGACCATGGTTGTGTTCATGTAGCTCGCCGGATGCAATGCGTTGACGGTGACGCCGGTGCCTTTCAACTGTTCGGCCAAATCGACGGTGAACAGGATCTGCGCCAGCTTGCTCTGGCAATAAGCGCGCACCCCGTCATAGGAGCGGGTCAGCATGACATCGCTGAAGTCGATCGCCTGCTGCCCCGCAGAGGCGACATTGACGATGCGCGCCGGCGCACTGGCCTTCAGCAATGGCAGGAGCTCCGATGTCAGCAGGAAACCGGCGAGATAGTTGACCGCGAAGCGCAGTTCATAGCCGTCGGCACTCACCTGCCTTTTGGCACCTTGGCCCGCTGTGCCGATGCCGGCATTGTTGATGAGGATGTCCAGCCGGTTCGTCCGGGCGCGCACCGCCTCGGCGAGGTGGCGCACCTCGGCCAGCGAAGAGAGGTCGGCGACCAGAAGCTCGGCCTTGCCGCCGGCGGCTTCGATCTCGGTGACAACAGCCTTGCCGCGCGTTGCATCGCGGCCGTGCACCAGCACACGGGCGCCCGCGGCGCCGAGCCGTTGCGCGACAACGCGGCCGACGCCGTCTGTCGAGCCGGTGATGAGGATCGTCTTGTCTTTGAGTTCCATGTTCAGAGCCTCCGTTCTGTTGCTCTGAACGGAAGATGGGGCAGTTGGCGCTGGCCAAACAGTTCAAACTTTATCCTGGTATCAATACTGCTATAATACGCGCATGGAGTCCCAACCTCACGCGGCCCCCACACGTTCGGCTGAAAACAGCCGCCGGCGCGAACTCGGCGCCTTCCTGCGCTCGCGCCGCGAAAGGCTGACGCCCTCGGCCGCAGGCATCGCCATCGGTCTCAGGCGACGTACGCCGGGCTTGCGCCGCGAGGAGGTGGCGATGATCGCCGGTGTCGGCACGACCTGGTACACATGGCTGGAGCAGGGGCGGGAGGTCAGGCCCTCGGTCGAGGTGCTGACGGCGCTCGCCGAAGCACTGCGCCTCGACGCCGCCGAAAAACAGCATCTGTTCATCCTCGCCGACCGCCAGCAGCCGGAGCGCCGTGCCGTAGCGCCGGAAAAGGTCGATGGCCCGTTGCTGCACATGCTGCAGAGCCTGGTGCTGCAGCCGGCCTATGTCGTCGGGCGGCGCTGGGACGTGCTGGCCTGGAACCCGGCGGCGGTGGCGGTGTTCGGCGATTATGGCCTGCTGGAGGGTGACGCCCGCAACATCGTCCACATGGTGTTCACGAGCCCGCATCACCGGCACCTGCTGGTCGACTGGGAGCAACTGGCGCACACCGTGCTGGCCTCGTTCCGGGCCGCGAGCGCCCGCTATGTCGGCGATCCGGATTTCGAGCGGCTGATCGAGTTGATGACGCGTTCGAGCCCCGAATTTCGTGCCTGGTGGCCGCAGCGCGACGTCGCGCATCGGTTGTCGGGGGTGAAACATGTCCGGCACCCGAGCGCGGGCGCCATGACCTTCGAGCATATGAGCCTGTCGATCGGCGACGGCTCGGACATGAAGCTGATCGTCTACACGCCGTTAGCCGAGCAGAATTCGATCGCCAAGCTGCAGGCATTGCTGGACGCGCTGCCGGCCGAGCGGCGCAGCGCCTGAGGTTGGCTGGCGTCCCCCTCGGCTTCGTCATCCACGGGCGAAGCGGACGCGGAAACCCGAGGATCCATGCCGGGACGTTTGCCGAAGAGTACTACGGAACAGAATTTGGACCTTTTGCGGCGCGTTGAAGTCGCGGCATGGATTCTAGGGTCTGCGCCGCGCCGCGTCGCTCCTTGCTTCGCCCTAGAATGACGAAACCATTTAGCCCTTCGGCTTCAGCCCATCGAGGAACAACTGCTCGAGAAATCTTGCCGCATCCTCGAAGCGGCCGTCGCCGCCGCGGTTCGGTCCGAGCACGGCGCGGACCTGGACGTCGAAATCGGCATAATGCTGCGTCGTCGCCCAGATCGAGAAGATCAGGTGCCAAGGGTCGGTCTTGGCGATCTTGCCGGCGCGCATCCAGCCCTTGATGACGGCGGCCTTCTCGTCGACCAGCGTTTTCAGTTCGCCCGCCAGCAGCGGCATGATGCGCGGCGCGCCTTGCAGGATCTCGTTGGCGAACAGCCGGCTCTCGCGCGGAAAATCGCGCGCCATCTCCAGCTTGCGCCTGATGTAGCTGCGCAGTTCGGTTAGGGGATCGCCAATGTCGTCGAGTTCGCGCAGTGGCGCCAGCCAGGTGTCGAGCAGGCGCTGCATCAGCGTTTCGTGGATGTCTTCCTTGCGCCGGAAATAATAGAGCAGGTTCGGTTTCGACATGCCGGCGGCTTCGGCGATCTGGTCGATGGTCGAGCCGCGAAAGCCGTTGGTGGAGAAGACCTCAAGCGCCGCCTCCAGGATGAGTTCGCGCTTTTCCTGCTGGATGCGGGTGCGGCGAGGGGCATCCGTGCCGATGGTCACCGTTGCAAGCCCTCGTGTTGAGGCTCATCTGGACCAATTCTCTGGACCAGTTTTTCCCTAGCCTGTGGAACGCACTTCAGGTGCCGCATTTCCGCTAGTAATCCTTGACCGCCTAAAGGGCGGTGCTAACGTTTGTCCAATCGGTCAAAAATTTGCGTAGCATGAAAACGCGGCAAAGACCAAGCGTTGGGCGCAGCGAAACAGTTTACAAGGGGAAGTCCTGGTCATGTCCAACCGGCTGAAAGTCACGCCGAACGATCTCAGTGCATTCTGGATGCCGTTCACGGCAAACCGGCAGTTCAAGCAGGCGCCGCGCATGATGGTGTCCGCCAAGGACATGCATTACACAACCAGTGACGGCCGCAAGGTGCTCGACGGCACCGCCGGCCTGTGGTGCGTCAATGCCGGCCACTGCCGTCCGAAGATCACCGAGGCGATCCAGCACCAGGCTGCCGAACTCGATTATGCGCCGGCCTTCCAGATGGGCCATCCGATCGTGTTCGAACTGGCCAACCGCCTGGTCGACCTGGCGCCCAAGGGCATGGACCATGTCTTCTTCACCAATTCCGGCTCGGAATCGGTCGAGACCGCGCTCAAAATGGCGATCGCCTATCACCGTGTGAAGGGCGAGGGCTCGCGCACCCGGTTGATCGGCCGCGAGCGCGGCTATCACGGCGTCAATTTCGGCGGCATTTCGGTCGGCGGCATCGTCACCAACCGCAAGATGTTCGGCACGCTGCTCGGCGGCGTCGACCATATGCCGCACACGCATCTGCCGGAAAAGAACGCCTTCACCAAGGGTGTGCCGGAGTATGGCGCGGAACTCGCCAACGAGCTGGAGCGTATCGTCGCCCTGCACGACGCTTCGACCATCGCCGCCGTCATCGTCGAGCCGGTCGCCGGCTCCACCGGCGTCATCCTGCCGCCGAAGGGTTATCTGGAGAAGCTGCGCGAGATCTGCACCAAGCACGGCATCCTGTTGATCTTCGATGAGGTCATCACCGGTTTCGGCCGTCTCGGCACACCGTTCGCCGCCGACTATTTCGGTGTCACGCCCGACATCATGACCACCGCCAAGGGCGTCTCCAACGGCGTCATCCCGATGGGCGCGGTGTTTGTGAAGAAGGAGATCCACGACGCCTTCATGACCGGCCCCGAGCACATGATCGAGTTCTTCCACGGCTACACCTATTCGGGCAACCCGATCGCCTGCGCGGCCGCACTCGGCACGCTTGACACCTACAAGGAAGAGGGCCTGCTGACCCGTGGCGAGGAGCTGGCGCCGTACTGGGAAGACGCGCTGCATTCGCTGAAAGGCGAGCCGAACGTCATCGATATCAGGAACATCGGCCTGATCGGTGCGATCGAGCTGGCGCCGATCGCCGGCCAGCCGACCAAACGGGCCTTCTCGGCCTTCGTCAAGGCGTTCGAGCGCGGCGCGCTGATCCGCACCACCGGCGACATCATCGCGCTCTCGCCGCCGCTGATCATCACCAAGGGCCAGATCAACGAATTGATCGACCATGTTCGCGATGTGCTGAGGTCAATCGATTGACGGACTGACGCGGTCGGTTGAGGTCGGCGCGGCAGCGCGCCGACCTGACCTTTGGCTTGCAACGAACCATTACAGTCAGGCGGGCAACGCACCGATCCCGGTCAGGATCACCCGCTTGATATTTTCCTTGGCTTCCCGCCATTGCCGGTCGGACAGAGGTTTTCCGCCATTGAGTGTCTCGATCTGATGGCCGAAATCGGCGTAGTGCTGGGTCGTGGCCCAAAGCATATAGAGCAGATGGCGCGGATCCACCGGGTCCATCTTGGCTTCCTCGATCCAGCGCCTGATGATCTCGACGCGGCCGTCGGTCCATTCGCGCAGCGTCGATTCCATATAGTCCTGAAGCACCGGCGCCCCGTGCATCACTTCGGAGGCCCAGACCTTCGAGCCGTCCGGATGGCGGCGTGATATTTCCATCTTGGCGTCGATATAGGCACTGATGCCGTCTATGGGCCCGCGCGCCGCGTCGAAGCAATTGGCCGCCTGTAGCCAGATTTCAAAGATGTTTTGAACGACCGACCGGTAAAGCTCTTCCTTGGTGGCGAAATAGTAGTGGAGATTTGCCTTTGGCAGTCCGGCCAGATCCGCAATCAACTGCATCGTGGCGCCGCCAAACCCTGCCTCCGCAAACACCTTCTCTGCAGCGACGAGAATGGTTTTTTCATTCTCTCGGCGGATCTCCTGTCGCCGCATGGGGCGGGTGGGTTCTGCCATGTCTACCCCAAGATTCTAGTTGACCGCTTGGTCAGGTTGTGTAGTTTAAAAGCTGACCATACGGTCAAGCTGTAAATCACTCAAGGGGCGACAAGACCCCCGGTGTAGATGGGAACTCGAGATGGCCGCACCCGGCGAGAATCTGCGAATCAATTCAGATCGTTTGTGGGATTCCATCATGGAGATGGCGAAGATTGGCCCCGGCATTGCCGGCGGCAACAATCGCCAGACCGTGACCGACGAAGACGGCGAAGGGCGGCATCTGTTCAAGCGCTGGTGCGATGCGGCCGGGCTCGAAATGGGCGTCGATGAAATGGGCACGATGTTTGCCCGCCGCGAAGGCACCGATCCCAGCCTGCCGCCGGTCTATGTCGGCAGCCATCTCGATACGCAGCCGACCGGCGGCAAGTATGACGGCGTGCTCGGCGTACTGGGCGGGCTTGAAGTGGTGCGCTCGCTCAACGATCTCGGCATCAAGACCAAACATCCGATCGTCGTCACCAACTGGACGAACGAGGAGGGCTCGCGCTTCGCGCCGGCTATGATGGCGTCCGGCGTGTTCGCCGGCGTGCTCGACCAGGCCGATGTGTACGGGCATGTCGACAAGCAGGGCAAGAAATTCGGCGAGGAACTGGAGCGTATCGGCTGGAAAGGCCCCGAGAAGGTCGGCGACCGCAAGATCCATGCCTTCTTCGAACTGCATATCGAACAGGGACCGATCCTCGAGGATGAAGATATCGACATCGGTGTCGTCACCCATGGCCAGGGCCTGAAATGGCTGCAGGTGACGCTGACCGGCAAGGAAGCCCATACCGGCTCGACGCCGATGCCCAAGCGCCGCAATGCCGGGCTCGGCATGGCGCGGGTGATCGAACTGGTGCACGAGATCGCCATGGACTACCAGCCCGATGCCGTCGGCGCGGTCGGCCACATGGAGGTCTATCCCAATTCGCGCAACATCATCGCCGGGCGCACCGTCTTCACCGTCGATATCCGCTCGCCGGAAAAGGAAGTGCTGGACGCGATGGATGGCCGTATCCGCGAAGGCATCGACACGATCTGCGATGCACTCGACATCCGCTACGAGATCGAACAGGTCGGCGCTTTCGATCCGGTGACTTTCGATGCCGGCTGCGTCAAGGCGATCCGCGATGCCGCCGACCGCCTTGGCTATTCCCATCGCAACATCGTTTCCGGTGCCGGCCACGACGCCTGCTGGATCAACCGCGTCGCGCCCACCGCCATGGTGATGTGCCCTTGCGTCGATGGCCTCAGCCACAACGAGGCCGAGGAGATCACCAAGGAATGGGCTTCGGCGGGTGCCGATGTCTTGTTCCACGCGGTGGTGGAGACGGCTGTCATCGTGGAGTGAGCTTAGAATCCACCTTCCAAACGACGCTCGTAAAGAAGCGCGAAGAGAACAAGGGAACAGTCAATGACCAAAGTCATCCGAAACGGCACCATCGTCACCGCCGACCGCACCTGGAAAGCCGATGTGCTGATGCAGCACGGCAAGATCGTCGCCATCGGTTCGGGCCTGCATGGCGACCATGAGTTCGACGCCACCGGCTGCTACGTCATGCCGGGCGGCATCGACCCGCACACCCATCTCGAAATGCCGTTCATGGGCACCTATTCGGCCGATGACTTCGAGTCCGGCACGCGCGCAGCGCTCTCCGGCGGCACGACCATGGTGGTCGATTTCTGCCTGCCGGCGCCGCAGCAGTCGCTGCTCGAAGCCTTGCAGATGTGGGACAACAAGACCTCGAAGGCGTCGTGCGACTACTCCTTCCACATGGCGATCACCTGGTGGGGCAAGCAGGTGTTCGACGAGATGGCCACGGTCGTCGACAAGGGCATCACCTCGTTCAAGCATTTCATGGCCTACAAGGGCGCGCTGATGGTCGACGACGACGAGATGTATGCGTCGTTCCAGCGCTGCGCCGATCTCGGCGCGCTGCCGCTCGTTCATGCCGAGAATGGCGACGTGGTGGCGGCACTGTCGCAGAAGCTGCTGGCTGCCGGCAACAACGGCCCCGAGGGCCACGCCTATTCACGGCCGCCCGAAGTGGAAGGCGAGGCGACCAACCGCGCCATCATGATCGCCGACATGGCCGGCGTGCCGCTCTATGTCGTGCATGTCTCCTGCGAGCAGAGCCATGAAGCGATCCGCCGGGCGCGCCAGAAGGGCATGCGGGTGTTCGGCGAGCCGCTGATCCAGCATTTGACGCTGGACGAGAGCGAGTATTTCGACAAGGACTGGGACCATGCGGCACGCCGCGTGATGAGCCCGCCCTTCCGCAACAAATCGCACCAGGACTCGCTGTGGGCCGGCCTCCAGGCGGGGTCGCTGCAGGTGGTGGCGACCGATCATTGCGCTTTCACCACCAAACAGAAGCGCAACGGCGTCGGCGATTTCACCAAGATCCCGAACGGCACCGGCGGGCTTGAAGACCGCATGCCGGTGCTGTGGACCACAGGCGTTAACACCGGCCGGCTGACGATGAACGAGTTCGTCGCGGTGACCTCGACCAACATCGCCAAGATCCTCAACATGTATCCGAAGAAGGGCGCCATCGTAGAGGGCGCCGACGCCGACATCGTTGTCTGGGATCCCAAGCGCAAGAAGACAATTTCGTCCAAGAAGCAGCAATCGGTGATCGACTACAATGTCTTCGAGGGTTTCGAGGTGACCGGCCTGCCGCGGTTCGTGTTCTCGCGGGGCGAACTGTCGATCCAGGAGGCCGAGGTCAAGGCCAAGCCCGGCCATGGTGAATTCGTCGGCCGCGAGCCGAATGCGGCGGTCAACCGGGCGCTGTCGACGTGGAAGGAAATCTCCGCGCCGCGCAAGGTGGAACGCACCGGCATCCCGGCGACCGGGGTTTGAGGTGCGGCGCGGGGGACTTCTTTTCGCGGCAGTTTTGGTTCTGGTGGCCAGCCAAGTGACGGCGGCCGGCATCGACCTAGCCAAACCTTATGGCAACAAGTCCGGCTGCATCAACAAGAACGGCCAGGAAGTCTACGCCGAGGACATGCTGCTTCTAACCAACACCGACTTCATCACGGCGACGAGCGCTTGCACCTTCACCGGCAAGAGGGTCCAGGCCGACGGCTCGCTTGTGGTGAAGGCGGAGTGCGAGGCCGAAGGCGAAGAGGGCAAGTCGCCCGCCACCTTCATCATCAAGCACAGCACCAAGAACGCCAAGAAACTGTTGATCGCGGATGCGGACGGCACCGTCTATGGGGAAGTGTCTCGGTGCCGATGATTGCCGAAGCTGGCGGGCGCAAACCTCTAGCAATTGGCCGACGGGCGCCTAGCCCGGCGAAGTCAGCTTCCGGCGACCAGCGCATCCAGTTCCGGCAGCAGGACGACGCTCTCCTGTTCGTTGGGATCGGTGCGCGCAATGACGGCAGAGGACGGGGCGCCGCTCAGGTTGGCCGGCAGATGCGGCACGCCGGCGGGGATGTAGAAGAGATCACCGGCCTTGACGACGATATGATGCTCGAGCCGGTCGCCATACC
>NZ_RZQA01000176.1:0-8834 GCF_004022915.1 Mesorhizobium sp. M7A.F.Ca.US.006.04.2.1 | reverse complement strand
ACCCGCAACTGGTTCGAGACGGAATATCCGCAGTTCCTCGAAGCGGCGTCCAAGCCGATCGACCGCGAGAAACGCTCCAACGAGCATGCCAGCCACATATTGGAGGCGCTGGAGACCAACCGCGTCTATCGCGGCCACTTCAACGTCAAGAACAATGGCGTGATCACCAACCTGCCGCAGGATGCCATCATCGAGTCGCCGGGCTTCGTCGACCGTTTCGGCATCAACATGGCCGCCGGCATCACGTTGCCGGAGGCTTGCGCCGCCACCTGCATCGCTTCGATCAACGTCCAGCGCATGTCGGTGCATGCCGCGATATCAGGCGACATCGATCTTCTGAAGCTCGCCGTGCTGCATGACCCGTTGGTCGGCGCGGTTTCGACGCCGGAGGAGGTCTGGCAGATGGTCGACGAAATGGTCGTCGCCCAGGCAGCCTGGCTGCCGCAATACGCCCATGCGGTTCCGGCCGCCAGGGAGCGGCTGTCGACATCCAAGGTGAAGACCCGCGAGTGGGCGGGCGCCGCACGGCGCAGCGTTCGCTCGATCGAGGAATTGCGCGCCGAAAAAGCCGCGCTGAAGCAAGCCGGCTGAAACGGGCCGGCTGAAACGGGCCGGCTGGAAATTCATGCGGTGATGGTGGATCCATGGGAGGCGGATCCACTGCCACGAAGCCGTTTGAATTCGAGGAGAGGCGGAGCGGGTGCAAACGCTCCGGACAAACAAGAGGGAGAGAGACAGTGAGGAATTTACGCAATATCGGCCTTGCTGCCGGACTGGCGCTGAGCGTCTCGGTCTCGGCACTCAGTGCTTACGCTTCCGAGCCGACGGTTCCGCCGGCGCCGACACCGTTTCCCGCCGAAGGCAAGATCAATTATGTCGCGCGCGACTCCATTCTGGAGTTCAAGGCGCTTCCCGAATATCACGAGCCGGACTGGGTCACCGAGAAATACGTCAAGACCGGCAAGCTTCCGCCGGTGAAAGACAGGCTGCCGAAGGAGCCGCTGGTCTTCAAGACGGGCAATATGCAAGACGGCATCGGCGTCTATGGCGATACGATGCGCCACGTCATCGGCGGGCGGCCGGAAGGCTGGAACTACGGCGCCGGTCAGACGCAAGGCTGGGGCGGCATCGACATCGGCCTCTCCGAATGCCTGACGCGCACCGCCCCGCTGTTCCAGGTCGAGGCCAAGGACACCGAGCCGCTGCCGAACCTGGCCAGGAGCTGGGATTGGTCGAGCGATGGCCACAAGCTGACCATGCACCTCATCGAAGGCGCGAAGTGGTCGGACGGCGTGCCGTTCAACGCCGACGACGTTATGTTCTACTGGGACGACGAGGTCGTCGATCCCAACGTCTCGCCGCTGAACGGCGCCACGCCGGAAACCTTCGGCGTCGGCACGACGTTGAAGAAGATCGACGACTACACCGTCGAATGGACCTTCAAGGACGCCTTCCCGAAGCAGTACCTGTATGCCATGGCCTACGGCACCTTCTGTCCTGGTCCCGCGCACATCCTGAAGCCGCAGCATCCGAAATATTCGAAGAACACCTACGATCAGTTCAAGAATGCCTTCCCGCCGGAATTCATGAACATGCCGGTGATGGGCGGCTGGGTCCCGGTCGAATACCGGCCGGACGATATCATCGTCATGCGCCGAAATCCCTATTATTGGAAGGTCGACGAAAAGGGCAATCAACTGCCCTATCTCAACGAACTGCACTACAAGCTGTCGACCTGGGCCGATCGCGACGTCCAGGCGGTGGCCGGCGCGGCTGATTTTTCCAATCTGGAGCAGCCGGAAAACTTCGTCGCCTCGCTGAAGCGTGCGGCGGAGGCGAACGCGCCTGCCCGTCTTGCTTTCGGCCCGCGGCTCATCGGCTACAATCTGCGCTTTAATTTTTCCGCCAATGGCTGGGGCAATCCGGACGAACGCGGCCAGGCGATCCGCGAGCTGAACCGCAACGAGGATTTCCGCAAGGCCGTCACCATGGCGCTCGACCGCAAGGCGCTCGGCGACTCGCTGGTCAAGGGGCCGTTCACCGCCATCTATCCCGGCGGCTTGTCGTCAGGAACCAGCTTCTACGACCGCAATTCGACGGTCTACTACCCCTTCGACCTCGATGGCGCCAAGGCGGAACTCGCCAAGGCCGGCCTCAAGGACACGGACGGCGACGGCTTCGTGAATTTCCCTTCCGGCACCGCCGGCGGCAAGAATGTCGAGATCGTGATGCTGGTCAACAACGACTACACGACCGACAAGAGCCTTGCCGAAGGCGTCGTCGCCCAGATGGAAAAGCTCGGGCTGCGGGTCGTGCTCAACGGCCTCAACGGCACCCAGCGGGACGCTTCGCAATACTCCGGCCGCTTCGATTGGCTGGTCCGGCGCAACGAACAGGAACTGACCTCGGTGGTGCAGAACACCGTGCAGCTTGCCCCTGTCGGCCCGCGCACCAGCTGGGACCATCGTGCGCCGGAAAATGGCGAGGTCGACGTGATGCCGTTCGAAAAGGACCTCGTCGACATCGTCAACAAGTTCGTCTCCACGCAGGACAATGACCAGCGCGCCAGCTTGATGAAACAATTCCAGAAGATCTCGACGGAGCACGTCTACAATGTCGGCCTGACGGAATATCCCGGCGCGCTGATCGTCAACAAGCGCTTCTCGAACATTCCGCAGGGCACGCCGATCTTCATGTTCAACTGGGCCGAGGATTCGATCATCCGCGAACGGGTGTTTGTCGCCGCAGACAAGCAGGCGAAATATGAATTGTTCCCCGATGAGCTGCCCGGCAAACCCGGAGAGAAGGGGCTGATGAATTAGGTTTACCTCCCTGACTGAGAGACCTCCGGCCGCGCCGCTGGCGCGGCCGGACAAACCAACCTCCGGACGCAACCAAGGGCGCGATCGGCGAGACAAGGAACGAACCGTCCATGCTGCGATTCCTGCTCACGCGCATAGCGTCGGCAATCCCGGTCCTCGCCATTTTGAGCCTGGCCACCTTTGCCATCATCCAGGCGCCGCCGGGCGACTATGCCGACTACATCCGTTCGCAGGCGATCAACCAGGGTGGAGCTTCCTTTGCCGAGGCCGACGCGCAGGCAAAGGCCTATCGCATCGAGCATGGCCTCGATAAGCCGCTGCCCGTGCAGTATCTCAACTGGATCGTCGGCATCGTCACTCGAGGCGATTTCGGCTACAGCCTGTACTACAACAAACCGGTCGCCGATGTGGTCGGAGAGCGCCTGCCGCGCACGCTCCTTCTGGCGCTGGTCTGCCATCTGCTGGCCTCGGTGCTGGGCATCACATTCGGCATATGGGCGGCGACAAGGCAATACACCTGGATCGACTCGACACTGTCGGCCATCTCCTTCCTCGGTATGACGGTGCCGCGCTTCCTGATGGCGCTGATCATCGTCTATCTCCTGGTCTTCCAGTTCAACGTGTCTGAGATCGGCTCATTCTTCTCGCCGCAATATGGTGGTGCGCCGTGGTCGTGGGCCAAATTCGTCGACCTCGTCAAACATGTCTGGCCGGTGGTGGCGATCGCCACTTTCGGCGGCCTCGCCTACAATATGCGCGTCATGCGCGGCAATCTGCTCGATACGCTGAACGCGCAATATGTCGAGACGGCAAGGGCCAAGGGGCTGACGGGTGCTGCCGTCGTCATGCGCCACGCCGTGCCCAACGCGCTGCATCCGCTCATCATGTATCAGGGCGTGGTGCTGCCCTATATGCTGACCGGCGAGATCGAGACGGCGATCATCTTCGCACTGCCGACCGTCGGCCCGGCGATCGTCGGCTCCATGGCTGTCGGCGACGTCTATGTCACTGCCACCTTCATGATGGTCCTGTCGGCGACACTCATCGTCGGCAACATCATCGCCGACATGCTGCTCGTGCTGCTCGATCCGCGCGTGCGCCAGTTCGGGGAGCGTTGAGATGCTGGCGCGCGATCCATCCCCTCCACCGCTGCCTGCCGAAGGGCCCATCGTCGCCAAACCGGCGCATGGCAACGAAAGCTACATGGCGCTTGTCTGGCGCCGGCTGAAGCGCTCCTGGACCGGCATGGCCGGGCTCTGGCTCGTCGTGCTGCTGCTGGTGATGGCCGTATTAGCCGAATTCATCGCGCCAATGGACCCGAAGGTCACGGATGTCGGCTTCGCTCCGCCGCAGGTGCCAAGCTTCCATGACAGAGACGGCGGTTTCACCGCACGGCCGAGGGTCTATGCGCTGGCCGATTCGGCGGACCTCGATCCGGTCACTTTCCAGCCCGTCGTCGGCCCCGACTATGATCATCCTAGGCTGCTCGGTTTCTTCGTGCATGGCGCGCCCTACAAGCTGTTTGGGCTGCTGCCGGCGGACCGGCATCTGTTCGGCTCGCTGGACGGCCAGCCGGTGCATTTCCTGGGCACCGACAAGTTCGGCCGTGACGTGCTGTCGCGCGCCATCCACGGCTCGCGCGTCTCGCTGATGATCGCCCTGACGGTCGTCTTCATCATCACCGTCATTGGCACCATCGTCGGCATGGTTTCCGGCTATTTCGGCGGCAGGTTCGATGTCTGGATGCAGCGCTTCGTCGAACTGGTGCTCGCCTTCCCGCAGCTGCCGCTCTATCTGGCGCTGACGACACTGATCCCGGTCACCGCTCCCACCAACGTCTTCCTCGCTTTCGTCATCATCGTCATGTCGGCCTTGGGCTGGGCGCAGATGTCGCGCGAAGTGCGCGGCAAGACGCTGGCGCTGGCGCGGATCGAGTATGTGCGCGCCGCCATGGCGGTCGGCGCCACCGACCGGCGCATCATCATGCAGCACATCTTCCCCAATGTGATGAGCCATGTGATCGTCGCCGTGACGCTGGCGATCCCGACCGTGGTGCTGCTCGAATCCTTCCTCGGTTTCCTCGGCTTCGCCGTCAAGCCGCCGCTGATCTCGTGGGGCCTGATGCTGCAGGACACCGCGACCTATTCCGTCATCGGCACCTATCCCTGGATCCTGTCGCCGGTCGGTTTCGTGCTCGTCACCGTCTTTGCCTTCAACGCGCTTGGCGACGGCCTGCGCGACGCCGTCGACCCTTATTGAGGTGCTGAGATGACCGTCGCGCTCGCCGAATCCTTCGCACCGATCGTCCGTCACGACCATGACGGACGCCAGGACCAGCCGATCATCGATGCCCGCAACGTCGCCGTGGCCTTCAAGGTGGAGCATGGCGTCGTCGAAGCGGTCAAGGACATCTCGTTCCAGCTCTATCGCGGCGAGACGATCGCCATCGTCGGCGAATCCGGTTCGGGCAAGTCGGTGACGGCGCGCACCGTCATGGGCCTGCTGTCGCGGCGCGCCACGGTGTCGCCCGGCTCGAGCGTCTGTTATGACGGGCAAAACATCCTGAAATTTCCCGAGAGCGCCCGGCGCAAGCTGCGCGGCAACCGCATCTCGATGATCTTCCAGGAGCCGATGAGTTCGCTCAACCCGATCTATACGGTCGGCAGCCAGATCGTCGAGGCGATTCGGGTGCATCGTAAGGTCAGCCGCAAACAGGCTTGGGCGCGAGCGCTCGAACTTCTGCAGCACGTGCAGATTCCCGATCCTGCCGCGCGGCTCAGACAATACCCGCATCAGCTCTCGGGCGGGCAACGCCAGCGGGTGATGATCGCCATGGCGCTGGCCAACAATCCCGACGTGCTGATCGCCGATGAGCCGACCACGGCGCTCGATGTCACCGTCCAGGCGCAGATCCTGAACCTGATCCGCAGCCTGCAGAAAGAGCTGCGCATGGCGGTGATCCTGATCACCCACGACCTCACCGTGGTGCGCCAGTTCTCCGACTACGTCTATGTCATGCAGCATGGCGAAATGTGCGAGCACAACGTCACCGAACGGCTCTTCGCCGACCCGCGGCATCCCTATACGAGGCGGCTGCTGGCTTCAGAGCCGCATGGGCAGCCGAAGCCGCTGCCGGAGGGCTGTGGCACCATTCTCGAGGCCAGCGGCGTGCGCGTCTCATTCATGCTGCGCCACGGCACCTTTCTGAAACCCGACTGGCGCGAATTGGTCGCCGTCGACGATCTCAGCCTGAAACTCTGTCGTCATGAGACGCTGGGGCTGGTCGGCGAGTCCGGCTCCGGCAAGACCACCTTCGGCCAGGCCCTGCTCCGGTTGATCGACGCCAAGCGCGGCGAGATCCGTTTCGACGGCAAGCCGATCCACGGCCTGTCGCGGGCCGAGATGCGGCCGTTGCGCTCGCGCATGCAGATCGTCTTCCAGGATCCGTTCTCCTCGCTCAACCCGCGCATGACGATCGGCCAGATCATCGAGGAAGGGCTGATCGTCAACAGCATAGGGGCGACGCGGCGCGAGCGGGTCGAACGGGTGCGCGACGCGCTGGTCAGCGCCGGCATGCCGGGCGATATACTGTCGCGGTTTCCGCACGAATTCTCTGGTGGCCAGCGGCAGCGCATTGCGATCGCCCGCGCCATAGCGCTTGAACCAGAATTCATCCTGCTCGACGAGCCGACATCGGCGCTGGACCTCTCCGTCCAGGCGCAGATCATCGACCTCCTGCGCAAGCTGCAGGACGAGCGCGGCCTCAGCTACCTCTTCATCTCGCACGACCTCAAGGTGGTGCGTGCGCTGTGCCATCGCGTGATCGTCATGCAGAACGGCAAGATCGTCGAGCAGGGCCCCGTCGACGACATCCTGTCCAATCCCAAGACCGCTTACACCGAACGGCTCGTCAGGGCCGCTTTCGATGTGGCCTGAACATATGCCGGAGGTTAGCATGGCAAGAAATCCCAAGATCACGTTCATCGGCGCCGGCTCGACGGTGTTCATGAAGAACATTGTCGGCGACGTGCTGCAGCGCCCGTCGCTGTCCGGCGCGACGATCGCGCTGATGGACATCAATCCGCAGCGGCTGGAAGAGAGCGCCATTGTCGTCAACAAGCTGATCGCGACGCTTGGCGTCAAGGCGAAGACCGAGACCCATTCGGATCAGCGCAAGGCGCTGGCCGGCGCGGATTTCGTCGTCGTCGCCTTCCAGATCGGGGGCTACGAGCCCTGCACAGTCACTGACTTCGAGGTGCCGAAGAAATACGGCCTGCGCCAGACGATCGCCGACACGCTCGGCGTCGGCGGCATCATGCGGGGCTTAAGGACCGTGCCGCATCTGTGGAAGGTGTGCGAAGACATGCTCGCCGTCTGCCCCGATGCGATCATGCTGCAATATGTCAACCCGATGGCGATCAACACCTGGGCGATAGCAGAGAAATACCCTGAGATCAGGCAGGTCGGCCTCTGCCATTCGGTGCAGGGCACGGCAATGGAACTGGCTGAAGACCTCGACCTTCCCTACGAAGAGATCCGCTATCGCTCGGCCGGCATCAACCACATGGCGTTCTATCTGAAGTTCGAGCATCGCCAGCCGGACGGTTCCTACCGCGACCTCTACCCAGATCTCGTGCGCGCCTATCGCGAAGGCCGCGCGCCCAAGCCCGGCTGGAACCCGCGCTGTCCCAACAAGGTGCGCTACGAGATGCTGACCAGGCTCGGCTATTTCGTCACCGAGAGCTCGGAGCACTTTGCCGAATACACGCCCTATTTCATCAAGGAGGGCCGCCCCGACCTGATCGAGAAATACGGCATCCCGCTGGATGAATATCCCAAGCGCTGCATCGAGCAGATCGAGCGCTGGAAGGGACAGGCTGAAGCCTATCGCTCGGCCGATCGCATCGAGGTAGAGCAGTCCCGGGAATATGCCTCCTCGATCATGAATTCAGTCTGGACCGGCGAGCCGTCGGTGATCTACGGCAATGTCCGCAACAATGGCTGCATCACCTCGCTGCCCCGCGATTGCGCCGCCGAAGTGCCGTGCCTGGTCGATGCCTCCGGCATCCAGCCGACCTATATAGGCGAGCTGCCGCCGCAATTGACCGCGCTGATCCGCACCAACATCAACGTGCAGGAACTGACGGTGCGGGCTCTGATGACCGAGAACCGCGAGCACATCTACCACGCGGCGATGATGGATCCGCACACCGCGGCCGAACTCGATCTCGACCAGATCTGGTCACTGGTCGATGATCTCTTGGCCGCTCACGGCGACTGGCTGCCGGGCTGGGCGCGGGTGGCGCGCAAGACCGAGGCCGCCTGACGACCTCATTTCGGAGCGTCGGGATCCGTCTCTTCCTCGTCATCGCGGGCCTTGATGACATAGGCGCCCTTCAGCCAGCGGTTGAGGTCGATGTCCTTGCAGCGCGTCGAGCAGAACGGAAAGCTGTCGCGCGCCGAGGGCTTGCCGCATTCGGGACAGGGGCGCTTTGGGCGCAAGGGCGTGACTTTGGGATCGGAATTCACAGCCGGGTTCCCGCCAGCCAGCCGCCATGCACCTTGAAGCCTTCGCCGCTCAGCAGCGCGATGGTCTCATAGAGCGGCAGCCCGACGATGTTGGTGTAGGAGCCGACCAGCTTGACGACGAAGGCGCCGGCGAGGCCCTGGACGGCGTAGCCGCCCGCCTTGCCGCGCCATTCGCCCGAGGCGATATAGGCGTCGATCTCTTCGCGCGGCAGCCGCTTGAAACGCACCCGCGTCTCGACCAGGCGCTGGCGCAGCTTGCCACCCGGGGTGATAAGGCAGATGCCGGAATAGACCCGATGCGAACGGCCCGACAACAGCCCGAGACAGTTGGCAGCGTCGTCGAGGGTTTCTGCCTTGGGCAGGATGCGCCGCCCGACGGCAACCACCGTGTCGGCGGCCAGCACGAAACCCGGCGCATAGTCGGCTTCGGTCTTCAGTGAGGCGAACGCCTTCTCGGCCTTTTCCTTCGACAGCCGCTTGGCC
>NZ_RZQA01000175.1:0-8850 GCF_004022915.1 Mesorhizobium sp. M7A.F.Ca.US.006.04.2.1 | reverse complement strand
GATGTTCGCCGGTCGACAAGACCAGCCGGCGCAGAAGCTCAACCGCCATCGGCATGTCGTTGACTACGCCGATTCTCATTCGTTGGCTTCCAATTTCGATCTCATTCAGTCGCCTCGCCAATCATGTCCACGACCGCATGGATCAGCGCCTCGTCCTGAAAGGTACTCTTGGTCAGATAATAGTCCGCACCGGCGTCAAGCCCGCGCGAGCGATCTTCTTCCCGATCCTTGTATGAAACGATCATTATGGGTGTGTTCTTGAGATGGGCGTCCTTTCTGATCAAGCTCACCAACTCGATGCCATCCATGCGCGGCATATCTATGTCAGTGACGACGAGATCGAAAGGACCAGACCGGACGGCATTCCACCCGTCCATACCGTCGACCGCCACTTCGACATCATAACCGTGATTGCCCAACATCTTGCGCTGGAGTTCGCGGACCGTGAGTGAATCGTCAATCACGAGCACGCGCTTGCGTCTGCTCGGTTCGGGACCGCCCGCAGCGCGCCGAAGAGCCCTAAATCCGCTAGACGATGCAAGCTTTTCCACCGATCGGATCAGATCATCGACGTCGAAGATCAGAACTGGCGAACCGTCTTCCATCAGGGCCGCTGCGCTGATGTCCTTGATCTTGGCAAACCGTGGATCGAGAGGTCTGATCACCAGCTCGCGTTCCCCGAGAAAACGGTCAACGATCAGGCCGTACGCATCGCCCCGACCTGCATCCACGACGACGACCGAGAGTTCGTCCGGTTCCGATCCGGACTCTCCTCGATCCAGCACTTCGCGCGCGGTCACCAGCCCGATCTGTCGATCGTTCAAGCGAAAATGCGGTCGGCCCTGCAGCAGGTTGATCTGCATCCGCTGCAATCTCATTGTCTTGGAGATGGCGGCGAGTGGAAACGCATAGGGCTCCCCATCGACTTCGACGAGTAGTGTGCGCAGGACTGACAACGTCAGCGGCAGCTGCAGTTGAAACCGGGTTCCACGACCAAATTCCGAGGAAACGCTCGTGATTCCGCGGACCTCTTTCGTCATCGCCTGCACCGCATCGAGGCCCACACCACGGCCGGACACGTCGGTAAGGCCCGCTTTCATCGAAAAGCCTGGCAGAAACAGGAATGCGAGCAATTCGGTTTCGCTGAGTGTGTCAGCACTTTCCCTGGTCGCAAGCTGTCGGGCGATGACAGCCTCGCGCAGCTTCGAGAGCTCGATCCCCCTGCCGTCGTCCACCACGGCTATCTGCAGCAGCCCGGCATTGTGCCTCGCTTCGAGCCTGATCAGCCCCTCTTCGGGTTTCCCCATCGCGAGGCGCTCCTCAGGCGGTTCAAGCCCATGGTCTACAGCGTTGCGCAAAAGATGCCCCAAGGGGGCATCGAGCTGCTCGAGGATATCGCGGTCGATGCCGGTCGAGCCGCCTACGATCTCCAGTCGCGCCCGCTTGCCAAGGGTACGACCGAGGTCGCGGACCGTTCTTGCGTAGTGTCTCACGCCGTCCTCGAAAGGCCGCATCCGGCTCGCCAACGTTTCGTCGTACAATCTGTTGGCAAGATCGGTCGCTTTCCGATCCACTGAATCCAATTCATCGAGACGCTCCGCCAGGAACGCTTGGCTCAACCGAAGCTTTCGCTGCGCTTCAGCCAGCGCCTCCACCACCGGCGCATCATTTGAAACCGGCGGCAGCACTGCATGAAGATTGTCGAACGCACTTGCGAGGTCCGATTGAAGTCGCTTCAGCCTTAGCAGCCCGTCAGCGAATGGCCTGAGCCGCCGAGCTTCCATCAGCGACTCGCCAGCCAACCCGAGCAATCGGTTCAGGCTGTCTGCCGTCACCCGAACCATTCTATCAGAGCCGATGCTGCCGTGGGCTTGCGGTACCGCCCCAACGAGGAGATTCGCTGAAGAGGTCGACGCCAGTTGCTCCTGGGCATGATCTGGAGTTGCGAAATCAGCTGCAAAATCTTGGGCCCCGGGCTTCGCCTCGGGGGGCGACAATTCCTCAAACTTCGCGAGAAAGCTTTCGATTTCTGAGTTGGCGCGCTCGCTCGATGATCCCGATGCGATCAATTTCAAAAGGTCACAGCCTTGCAGGAGCGCATCTATATGCTCCCGTCCCACTCTCAGATGCCCACGTTGCGCGGCGACCAGGCAATCTTCCATCGCATTTGCAACTTTGACCGCGGGCATCAGGTCGATGATGCGGGCAGCTCCCTTCAGGGAATGTGCGGCACGCATGCATGCTTCCAAGGCATCGGCGGCGACAGGATTGCGTTCCAGTGCCAGAAGCCCAGACGTTAGTGCCTGCGACTGCGTCTCCAGTTCGGCCTGGAAGAGGCTGAGCATCGAGACCTGGCTGAAGTCCTCATCTGTCATGCCATGCTCCGATCCAGCATCGTGAGCAGTTGTCCTGGGTCGAGACAACCAACGGCCCGTCCCTGCCAGGGCAGAACGGCAACAGTAGCCGCAGACAGCGCCTTGTCGATCGTGGCTGGCACAGCGAGAGTGTCGCGTGCCCGATAGCGATGTAAGCCGTGGATCTCATCAACCGTAAAGGCAACCCGCTTGTCGCGCTCGCCCACAACAACCAGGCGGCGAAATACCTTGGTTCGCGTGCTTTGCTCCCCCTCCTTGCGCTCGTCTATCCCGAGCAATTCAGCCAGGGACAGGCAAACGAGCAATTCACCACGGACATTCGCAATACCGAGCAGTGCACGGTTTCTGCGATGTGGAAGTGAATGAACGCGACGAGATTCAGCCGCTTCATGAAAAATACCGACCGGAAGTGCCATCCATTCTTCCCCCAAACGGAAGAGAACAGCCGTCTGCAGCGCCTCGCCGTCGGCCGGATCGATCCCTGCTCGACCAGCGTTACCAGGCCATTCGTCGCGATATACCGAGGGAGCCGCACGGTCGAGGAGGTGTCGTGCAATCTTCTTATAGGTCGGGCAATTCCGGCAGTGGAGATGCTGCTCCAGCAGCGGACATGACTTGTCACCCCGTACGCCTATTTGCCGCCAGCAGTCGTCGATTTCAATCTGCTCCAACGGCTGAGCGATCCCTGTCGAAGCCGCCATCAGCTGCCGCTCCTTTTCTGGACCCGGCCTAGCCGGCCAGCCAGGGCCTCGGCGCCGTTATGGTCGCCTTGCTTGCGAAGCAGCAAAGCCAGATGGATGAGAGCTTCTCGATGATTTGGCGCGAGATAGAGCGCCTTGCGATAGCTTTGCGCGGCTTGGGGTGCTGCGCCATCCGCATCCTGGACGAGGCCCAGCAAGTAGAAGATTTGCGCGGAAGGACCAAATTCCTTGAGATGCGCCAGGGCGACCTCCTGTGCCTCCTTTACCCGTCCTGCATTGGCGATCCGTTCAACCGCGATGAGGCTTTCCGAGGCCTGTGCAAGCGGCTTGGCCGGCGCCTGTCCACGGGCTTCATTGCCAATTGTCGGTCGGGGCCGAAGAAGAGGCTTGCTCTTGTTGACCTTCGGGGTTGGCGTCGGCACCGGGATGGCGGCCGAAACTGTCGGCGCCGTGGTCTTGACGGGCTCCGATTTCAGGAAGGCAAAGGCCAATGGCCATTCAGCGGAAATAAAGCCATGCAACCTTGGAAGAGCTGCTTCCGCCGGACCGACCAGGAGGAGTCCGTCTTTGGCCAGTAGGTCCTTCAGGCAGATCAACGCGCGATCCTGCAGCTCTCGATTGAAATAGATCAGCAGATTGCGGAAAAGCACGATGTCATAGACTTCTTGCCTGAAAGACGCGCGAGAGCCGAACAGGTTTCCTACCCTGAACCGAACCTGTTTCAGCACCGCAGCTGTAGGACGCAACCCGCTCTCGGCCGCTTCGAAATAGCGATCCTTGAATTCGAGATGGCTGCCGCGAAACGAATTGCGCCCATAGATCGCGCGTTCAGCCGTCGCGATATTGCGGCTGCTGACGTCCACACCATCGATCTTGAACTCGTGCGCCTCAAAGCTGGCATCGAACATGGCCATGGCGACCGAGTAAGCCTCTTCGCCGGTTGAACATGGCAGGCTCAGGACTTTAATCGGCTGAGCACGCTTGTGCACGCGCGCGTGCCGCGCCAGCATCGTGAACGCTTCTCGGTCGCGAAAGAACCAGGTCTCCGGGATCACCACCGCATTGATCAACTCCTGCAACTCCTGTGAGGAACCGGTCAAGTGTTCCTTATAGGTCTGAGGGTTGGTTATCCGGCATGCTGCCATCCGATCTCTGACCGCCTGACGGACCACTGTCGGACCAACGCTGGCACTGTCCAGTCCGATGGTTTCCGTCAGGAGCTTTTCAATTGCGCCGGTCATTGATCACCCATTGCTGACTGGCGGAGCAATGCGGTACGTATCTCTTCCGAAAGCAGCGATGCCACTTTGACCCGCTGAATGATCTCCGAACCATCGGAAGCCACCGGCCCAAGATAGGGCGGGGTTCCTGGTTCAAGTCCGAACGGCGCGAAGTCGGCAGGGTCTCGCTCAAGCGTATCCGTCACCCGTTCCGCGATCAGTCCCAGCAGGCGCTGCTCGCCATCATGCGCGTGATAGCGCGTCACAACGATCCGGGTGCTCAATAAGCGCTCCGACGGCCGGCCAAGCGCAAGAAGAGTAACATCGATCAGCGGGATGGGTATTCCGTTGTAGCTGACCAGACCCACCACACCGGTTGGCGCACCCGGCAGGACCTTCACATCGAGACGAGGCAGCACCTCTTCAATTTGGTGGACATCGATCAAGTAGCGATCCGGACCCATGCTGAAGGCGAGAAATAGCATTGTCACCCCCTACTGCCGGCTCGCTACGCTCTCAGCTTGAACCTCGAAATGCTACTTCGCATGCCGCCTGAGACTTGATTGAGCTCGTCGATCGCGAGCGTCGATTGCTGAAGGGATTCGACTGTTTGCTGAGCTGCCTCACTCAGCTGCGTTAGCGTGTCGCTGATCTGCCCCGCGCCGGTCGCCTGCGCTTGCATGCCTTCATTGGCGACTTCGAAACGTGGCACCAGCCCCTGAACCTGCTGAATGATCTCGAAGAGTTGCCCGCCGACCTGCTGGATTTCCTGCATACCCCGGCGGACCTGCTCGGAAAACTTGTCCATGCCCATCACCCCGGCCGCGACTGCCGACTGGATGTCCTTGACCATCTGCTCGATATCGTATGTGGAGACAGCTGTCTGGTCCGCGAGCCTTCGGATTTCCGTCGCCACCACTGCAAAGCCCCGGCCATATTGGCCGGCCTTCTCAGCCTCTATGGAAGCGTTGAGCGACAAAAGGTTCGTCTGATCGGCCACTTTGGTGATGGTCGTCACCACCTGATTGATGCTGCCGGCTTTCTCGCTCAGGATCGCGAGTTTGGAATTGATCGCGCCGGCCGCTTCCATGACCTGCTGCATGGTTTCTTCCATACGGGTTAGCCCCGCTTGCCCTCCGCCGGCGACGGCAGCAGTTTGCTCGGCAACTGTCGAGACCTCGTTCATCGTGCGGACGAGCTCGTTTGACGTGGCGGAGATCTCCTTGGCTGTCGCGCGGATTTCTGTTGTGGTCGCTGCGATTTCAGTCGCAGTTGCCTGCTGTTGCTTGGAGGTGGCGGCGATCTCAGTTATCGATGTGCCGACCTGTATGCTGGACCTTTGAACCTGACCAATGAGGGTTGTGAGATCGTCCGCCATTGCGTTGAAGCCGTCGGCAAGCACGCTGAATTCGTCTCGGCGCCTCAGATCGAGGCGTTCGCTGAAGTCGCCTTGCCGCATCAATTGAACCGCGTTGACCAAACGAGTGAGCGGACCTGTAATGGCGCGAAACAGCTGGTAACCCAAAAGAAGGGCTAGTCCGAGGGCTATCAACAAGCCAACGCTCAAACCGACTTCGGCCGTTCTAACGATCGAGCTGATCCGCTGCGTCGCGCTGTTTGCCTCGCCTCTGTGATCCTCAACCATGGCCTGCAGAGCGGACTGCAACTTTACAAAGATCGGCTCTACGGTGTTCTTGATGGCCAGGCTTTCATTGGGAGTTTCACCTTTCGACAAGGCAGCCCGGCTTGTGTCCAGCACAGCAGTTTCAGCCAGACGAAATTGGTTGGCGAGTTCTTTGACGACTGCATAATTCTGCTTGTCGATGTCGGAGACGATTGTTGCTTCATAGTCGCCCATCGACCGCTGCACTTGGTCGCGATTGGTCGTGATCGCGCTTTCAAGCGTGCTTCTATCCGATGGGTTGTCCTGAAGGGCATATTCCTGAAGCAGACTATGGGCCGTCATCTGGCCCATCATGATCGCGGTGCTGTGATAGAGGTCTGGAAGGATGCCCTTCTCGACCTCAGTCGCCTCCTGCCCCGCCTGAAGAAACCAGGCGTACGCGATGACGGCGATCACGGACATGACCACCAGAACGGCAGCGAAACTGACGAGGATGCGGTGGCGTATTGTCAGACTCTTCATGGATCCGATTCACCAATGGGGGCATCGTGGGCTGCGCGACAAGCGCTCGTTCCGACGTGTTCGAAAAAGGTGCGTCGAAAAGCGGTAGTCTGACGCTGAATGGTTTCTTTTCCGTTCCATCACTAATGATGGCGATGCCGCTCGCCAGAAGTGACGGTCGAGGACACGTCTTCCGTCGGCGCACATCAGCCCGACATCCGCTGGGCGGCACGCCCGCGTCAAGGTGGGTGGATGACTGATTGTTACCGTCTCGTTGGACGTCGATGAGAAAGGTATTCAATGACGATGAAGCTCTCACCTCACGTCCAAGGCCCTGTCAGCGTTGGGCCTTTGAAGCAAACAACCTGGACAGCCCATAGGCAACAAGGCCTATGAACCTTGAAGGGGCACAAATATACGCTGGCCGCTGGTCGATCCAGGAAGTCCGGTGCACCGCCATCAGACTCGCCCAGCGTCGCATAACCCCGCCTACGTCATCGCATGGTCATGCTGGAGGCGCCCATCGGTCGCCGTCCGCCTATTCTGGAAGCCCGATGAACGGATTCTGATGCCGAATGCCGAGCGGCCTGAAATCCTTCTCGTTGTCCGTGAGCACGATCAGATCGTGTTGCATGCCTGTTGCAGCAATAGCGATGTCCTCGAAACCAGGTGAGATGCCAGCGGCCCGAGCGACTGTCATGAGTTGCCCAGTTATTGTTGCCGTTTCGAGGTCAAGAGGGAGGATGCGGCTACTGTAGTAGTGACGGATTTCTCCCCACCATTCAGCGAGCGCGCCCGCCTTCTTGGTGGCACCGGTTCGCTTGGCGTTCGCGATGCCGTCCTCGATCTCGGCCAAGGTGATTACGGAGAGCCAAAGGTCGGACGATCGCTCGACTATCCAGGCCGCTAGTTTCTCATCGGAGGGCGTCCTGCGTTTTGAAGGGGCAAGCAAGCTGACGACATTCGTGTCCAAAAGGTACAATGTCAGAACGCCGGATCGCGCAGAGCCCGTGCGGGCTTTCGGCTTCGCGCTGGCAGGTCAGCTTCCTCCAGGGGCGAGTTTGTGAGCAGCCAACCCAGCGACGGCACACGGGAAAGGCGTTCGTATTCCGAATAGCTGATTACGACAGCCTCTCTTTTGCCGTGACGGGTGACGACCGTCGGTGTGCCCGCAACCGCTTCGTCGACCACATGTGAGAACGTAGCCTTGACGTCTTTGAGCTGAATCTCTTTCATCATGATTGCTCCCGTGACTAAAGTGGTCATATAAATTATGGAGCGAGTTTTGGCAAGGAGTCAGGACGGATCGGTGCGCCTCCGGCGCTCGATCTGCCGCCAGTTGGCAGGCTGACATCTCACATCAGGGCTAATCCCGAAAACCGCGTCTTCCCCGTTGATCTGGAAAGTACGGCGATCGACCCCGACACAATCGCGATTAGCCAGCAACACGCAGCAGCCGACACCGCCGACGGCAGATAGAGCCTGTCAAGACTGGACTGGGCGGCAGCGAGCAGCGGCTCGACCTTCTGCCCGGCGACGCTCAATTCGATGTCGGTTAGCCGCCGGGGTGATTTCTGGCCTGCAGGAACCAGCCTGTGCAACGAGGCCGAGCGCCGCCACGAATCGACCAGCGCCGATTTTTCAGCGGCATCCGACGTGATCGATGCTTGAACACGGTCTGCACGCAATGTGGCCATGTGCCGGTCCATGCCTTCCTCCCGAAGCCTGAACGCCGATAGACTTGCCGCTGTTTCCTCAATCTTCCAGCGGCATAACAGATGTCCTCCGCGCTGCTATCTTGCTCTTGTTGCCCCGCTGTCAAATGGTCTGAAGTGCTTGTACCATCCAGGAGTCGGAGCGCAGCTCATTCGCTCATCGCATGAAGCGCATCATGCCTGACGATTTCGATGCTGCGCAGGCTGAGCAGGCGGATGACGCCCTTGTCCTTCAGCCGGGTGAAGATCCGCGATACCGTCTCGATGGTGAGGCCAAGATAATCGCCGATATCCATGCGCGACATCGGAAGTTCGACCTGCCGCAATCCGCCCTGGCGCTCCGACAGGTCGACCAGGAACGCGGCGACGCGTTCGATGGCGCTCTGGCGACCGAGGACCAGCAGGTGTTCCTGCGCTCTGGTCAACCCCTTCAGCGCCAGAGGCAGCAACTGATGGGACATATCCGCTCCAGCTGTGGGGCGGAAGACGCGGACACCGGTGGAATTGACCGCTTCAGCAAAGAAATGGTGCGTCGTGTCGGCTTCGAAGCCGAATGTCTCTCCGGCGAGATGAAAGGCACTGATCTGCCGGCGGCCGTCAGCAAGCAGGCGGTAGACGCGGACGGCGCCGAACTCCACCTGGTAGAAGCCTCCGGCCTTCTCGCCCTGGGCGTAGATTTCCGCGCCTGCGGGATAGAAGCTGAGTGGTTGCAGC
>NZ_RZQA01000174.1:0-8887 GCF_004022915.1 Mesorhizobium sp. M7A.F.Ca.US.006.04.2.1 | reverse complement strand
GTACTGGCTCGACGGCAAGGAATTGCGGCTGAACATCTATCGTGAGCACGAGGCCGCGCAAAAGATCAACTCGGTCGAACTGACGATCCTGACCAGGACCAGCGACGAAGGCGTCTACGACGGGAGCTATACGCTCTTCATCTACGACGCCGCGGCGGATACGGACCAGGACGGCAAACCGGTTGAAATCAGCGGCAAAGTGTCGTGCGGAGCGGAGTGAGCGGGGTCAGGCCGTGATGTCGATGACGCCGCAGTCGCCTGCCGCGCTGCCGAAGGCGACGCGGCGTTCTTCCTTGTCCCACATCATCGAGGTGATGGCGCCCTTGCCCGGCCGCCGCAACAGCACTTCCTTGGCGTCGGCAAAACGCACCGCCATCACCATGCCGTCATCATAGCCGACGGCGACGACATCCTGGCTCGGGTGACAGGCGACAGCCGTCACCATGGCGTTGCCGCGCGTGCCGAGTTCCAGCGGTGCCTTGCCCATCGGCCCGTCCTTGCCGGAAAACGGCCAGACGATCGCCGCCGGCGCGCCGGAACTCGCCAGCCACTTGCCCTTCACGCTCCACGACAGGCTTTTGACCTTGCCGGGATAGCCGGTCATGCGCATGTGCTTGCCGTCGGCGAGCTTCCAGCCGTGCAATGCGTTTTCTTGCATGGTGGTGACGAGGAAGGCGCCATCCGGCGAGAAGGTGATGCCGGTATGGGCGCCGGCCCATTCGAGTTCCACGGGCTTGCCCTCGGCGGCCGGGAAATGCAGCGTCGCGCCATTGTAGCGGGCGACGCCGAAGCGCATGCCCTTGGGCGAGAAGGCCAGCCCCTCCACCGAACGCGGATGGACGAATTCCCTGGTCTTGCCGTCGGCGAAGCGCACGAAGGCAGTCTTGCCTGAGGCATAGGCGATGGCGCCTTGCGACCCGGCGGCAACGCTGGTGATCCACTTCCTGGCCGCGCTTGCCAATTCCGTGGCCTCGCCGCCCGTTTTCACGGCAAACACCTTGCCGTCCTCGCCGCCGGTGATCAGCCGGTCATTGGCCGCATCATGGAAGGCGGCGAGCAGCCCGTCATTGGCCTGAACCGTCTTGTGGCCATGGTCGAGCCGATGGATGGCGCCGTCGGCCATCGCGAAATGCGGCACGTCGCCGAGAAAGACGGCGGCGATGCAATGGCCTTCGAGGTCTAGGGGGGCGACTGTGGGCATCAGGGAACCATTCCAATGAAGTTTGTTGCCATCCCCGGGAAGTCGCCAGCGCGGCCAGGTGTGGCGCCAACCTTCTCCCCTTGTGGGAGAAGGTGGATCGGCGCGCAGCGCCGAGACGGTTGAGGGGTGTTGGACGGATCGCCGTCGGTGCCCAGCTGGAGCACCCCTCATCCGACCGAGCTTCGCACGGCCACCTTCTCCCACAAGGGGAGAAGGACAGAAGGGGCAGCGCTAGCGTTATAAGGCTTGGAAATCAAGCCGCCTGGCAGGCGTCAAAACTCTTCTTCAGCCGCTCGGCGTCGAGTTCCCTGCCGATGAACACCAGCCGGCTCTCGTGCTTTTCGCCGTCTTTCCAGGCGCGCTGATGGTCGCCTTCGATGATCATGTGCACGCCCTGGATGACATAGCGCTCGTCGTCGCCCTTGAGCGCGATGATGCCTTTCAGCCGCAGGATGTTGGGGCCTTCCATCTGGGTGATCTTCTCGATCCAGGGGAAGAATTTCTTCGGATCCATCTCGCCGCCGCGCAGCGACACCGATTGCACCGTCACGTCATGAATGTCCGAAGCATGCGCGTGATGGTGGTGGTCGTGCCCGTCATGATCATGGTGGTGGTGATCGTGGCCGTCGTGGTCATGATGATCGTGATCGTCATGCGCCTCGAGGAAGTGCGGATCGTTTTCCAGTGCCCGGGACAGATCGAAAGCGCCGCGGTCGAGTACTTCGGTCAGGTCGACGCCGGCGCGGGTGGTACGATGGATCTTTGCCGCCGGATTGATGGCGCGGATCGTTGCCTCGACCTTGGCGACTTCTTCTGACGTGACGAGGTCGGTCTTGTTGAGCACGACGACGTCGGCGAAGGCGATCTGGTCCTCGGCTTCCCTGGAATCCTTGAGCCGCAACGGCAGGTGCTTGGCGTCGACCAGCGCCACCACCGCGTCAAGCCTGGTCTTGGAGCGCACATCGTCGTCCATGAAGAAGGTCTGCGCCACCGGCACCGGATCGGCGAGCCCGGTGGTCTCGACGACGATGGCGTCGAAGCGGCCGGGGCGGCGCATCAGGCCCTCGACGACACGGATCAGGTCGCCGCGCACCGTGCAGCAGACACAACCATTGTTCATCTCGTAGATTTCCTCGTCGGATTCCACGATCAGATCGTTGTCGATGCCGATTTCACCGAACTCGTTGACGATGACGGCGTAGCGCTTGCCGTGGTTTTCCGACAGGATGCGGTTGAGCAGCGTCGTCTTGCCGGCGCCGAGATAGCCGGTGAGAACGGTTACGGGGATTTGCGTCTGTGCGTCGCTCATGGCTTGCCTCGAAAGTGCTGGGCCGCGAAAGATCCGGCCCTCAAAAGGGATTGTCGGTTCCATATAGGATGTGTGCCGGGCTTTTGCACGGGGCAAACCGATGGGCCAAACCGGCTTGCTACAATACCGGATTTTGGCTGGCGAAAGCCGCTGTGATTGCCTAGCTCGGGATGCGGAAGATCAATTTGAGAGGCAAGATATGTCCGGCAAGCCATCCTCCTTCTCATTGAGCCGGCGCCAGGCGCTCGGGTTGATCGCGGTCACCGCCGGAGGTGGTGCCTTCCTGCCGGCCTCGGCAATGGCCGCTCAATCTTCGGCTGCCCAGGCTTCACCCTATGCCGGACTGGCCTTGTTCGAAAACGGCGCCGGTGTCTGCACCATTACGCCTGAAGTGACCGAGGGACCGTTCTATTTCGACCCGAAACTCGAACGTGCCGATGTCACCGAAGGCAAGAAAGGTATTGCCCTTGACGTCCGGCTGCAGGTTGTCGACGTGGACTGCCGCCCACTTGCCGGCGCCCGCGTCGATATCTGGCATTGCGACGCGCAGGGCGCCTATTCCGGCTATCCCGGACAGGGTGACGGCCGCGACGTCGACACATCGGGCCAGACCTTCCTGCGTGGTTGGCAGAAAACCGATGCAAGCGGCATCGTCTCCTTCGCCACGATCTATCCCGGCTGGTATCGCGGCCGCACCACCCACATCCATTTCAAGGTCTTCCCCGACGACAGGTCGGTGATGACCGGCCAGTTGTTCTTCCCCGACAGCCTCAGCGAGCAGATCTTCACCTCTGTCGCGCCCTACAATGACCGGCCCGGCAAGCGCGACACTTCAAACGCCGATGACGGCATCGCCAGGCGGGCAGGACCGCAATCGCAGGCTGCGCTGCGCGAGTTGGAGGATGCCTATCAGGCGCTGATGATCGTGGCGGTGAAGCCCGGCTGAGCGTTCCCTCACGCACCTTGTCAGCGGCGAAAACTCCGGTCACGAATTCGTTTGTCATCTAACTGAAATAAACATCTGGCATTAGCACGGCGGACACCACAATGCTTGCCGGCAAAGCTGTTTGAAGCGCCGGAATCTTTTTGATCGTCGATTGCCAACCGGCCGGCTGCCTCTATGCTGCCCGCACCGGTACGGCCGAAGAGGGAAGACCATGGCCAAGGCGGACAAGACTGCGACAATGAGCCGGCTGCATTCCGCGGCAAGGCTGGCAAGGACGGCGCTGGCTGCCCGGCTTCTGGCGCACGGCTTCTATGCCGGCCAGGACCAGATCATGCTGGCGCTCGACCGTGAGGACGGCCAGACGCCGGGCAATCTTGCCGGACGTCTCGGCGTGCGCCCGCCGACGATCACCAAGACCATCAACCGGCTGCAGGCCCAGGGTTTCCTGGAGAAGCGCACTTCTGAAGCCGATGCCCGCCAGGCCCACATCTTCCTCACCGATACAGGCCGCGACATCATCCACGCCATCGAGAAATCGGTGAAGAAGACCGAAAAGCAGGCGCTGAAGGGCCTCGACAAGAAGGACCAGAAGTCGCTGTTCAAACTGCTTGCCCGCATCGAGGCCAACCTCTCGAACGAGGAACTGGTGCTCATCGACGACGACGCCGAGTCGGACGACTGACCGGCGGATTGTCGCGGCAGGCGATCAAGCCGCCGCGGCAGAGCCCTGGATCAGCGACGACCAGCGTCCCGGTGTCATGCCGAACGCCTTCTTGAAGTGCCTGATGAAATGGCTCTGGTCGCTGAAGCCGGCTTCGACTGCGATCTGCGCCAACGGTTCGCCGGCGGCGATCATCCGCCGCGCACGCTGAAGCCGGCGCATCACCAGGAAGCGATGCGGACTGGTCGAGAACGCCGCGCGGAAATGCCGTGACAAGGCATAGCGGTCGAGCCCGGTTATCGCTTCCAGTTCGCCGGAGCGCACCGGCCGGGTCAGGTTTTCCGTGAGATAGTCGCGCGCCAGTGCAGCCGCCCGCCACGCCGTCCGGGTCATCGGCTTTGCCGGCTGGCCGCCATGCCGGGTCAGGCTTTGCATCAGTTGGACCAGGAAGTCGTCGACGAACAGGTCGTCGAGTTCCTGCTCCAGCGGCCCCAGCGCCGAAAGCAGCGTTGCGCAAAAGGCCGCGTCCGTCACCACGCCATCCCTCACAAAAGGCAGCGAAGCGCCGCCAAGGCAGTCGAGCATCAGCGACGGCTCCAAATAGAGCATTCGGTAGCGCAGGCCGTCCTCGGTGCCGGCGCCGCCGTCATGCAGTTCGTCGGGGTGTAGCACGATGATCTGGCCTGGAAGGCTGTGACGCGCAGCACCAAGATAGCGAAACGTCTGCACACCGTGCAGCGTTACCCCGATCGCATAGGTGTCGTGGCGATGCAGGTCGAACGCGCTGCCATGGAAGCGTGCCTCGATCCGCTCCATGCCTGCGGGATCGGGACCGGAGATAATACGGTTTTCCGCCGCATCGATGCACAAACGTCCAAGACCCTCGAAGGCCTGGCTGTCTAGATCGTGCGACATCGTCTCCGTAAGCCTCGCATTGGGGCACAAACCGAATGGCCAATGTCTCATGTTCGATACGAAATTTGCAATCGTGCTCAGGGAAGATCTGCCGGTCTGGCAGAAACTCAACGTCACGGCCTTCCTGACCAGCGGCATTGTCGCCCAGTTTCGCGACATCATCGGCGAACCCTATCGCGACCGCGCCGGCAATCTCTACAACCCGCTGTCGATCCAGCCGGTCATCGTTTTGTCCGCCGACCAGGCCACGCTGGGCACGATCCACCGGCGCACATTGGAGCGCGGCGTGACCACCTCGCTCTATGTCGAGGAGATGTTTTCGACCGGCTTTGACGCGGCCAACCGGGCCGTCTTCGCCGAATTTGCGCCTGAAGACGCCAAGGTGGTCGGGATCGCGCTTCGCGCCGACAAGAAGCTGGTCGATAAGATCACCAAGGGCGCCCGTATGCACCCGTAGCTTTCAAAGGCATCGACTAAGCCTGCCGCCGACACTTGTTGTGCCAGCCGGCTTTGGCGTGGCGACAGCCGACAATTGGCTTGCCGGGAGCCGGCAATTCCCGCAAAGGTGGGTCCAGCCCAGCTCCCACCCGGCCTGCAAGTGAGTGCTCCCCAAAGACATGTAGAAAGCGCGACGCCCCCGGTGGCGATCCTGTGCATGCTTTCCACTTACGTCTGCTTCACCTTCCTCGACACATCAAGCAAATACCTCGTCCTCGCCGGCATTTCCGTGCTGGTCGTTGCCTGGGTGCGCTTTGCCGTGCATGTCATCCTGGTCGGCACCCTGTTGCGCGGCTGGCGCCAACCCATGCGGTTTCGCCCGGTCAACCTGCCTGCGCATATCCTGCGCGGGGCTTTCCTGTTCGGATCGACCATATTCAATGTCCTGGCGCTCAAATCCCTGCAACTGGCCGAGACAACCTCGATCTATTTCTTTGGGCCGATGGTGATCACGGCGCTGGCCGGTCCGCTGCTTGGCGAGTGGGCGGGCTGGCGGCGCTGGCTGGCCATCCTGGCGGCCTTTGCCGGCGTCCTCATCATCACCCGACCGGGCGTCGGCGTGTTCGGCATCGGACATCTCTTCGCGCTCGGCTCGATGCTGTCGAACTGCTTCTACGTCATCATGACGCGCCGCATGTCGGCGACCGAGACATCGGAGAGCCTCATCCTGTTTTCGGCGCTGGCGCCGGCGCTGCTGCTGTTGCCCCTGCTGCCGTTTTCGTTTTCCCTGCCGCATGACGGCTGGCACTGGTTCGTGCTGCTGATGCTCGGCGTGTTCGGCGGCGTCGGTCACTGGCTGCTCGTCCAGGCCTACCGGCTGGCGACGACTACGGCTTTGGCGCCCTATCCCTATTCGCAGATGGTGTGGATGATCATTTCCGGATGGATCGTCTTCAAGCAGTTTCCCGACCGCTGGACGCTGGTCGGCGCCGCCATCATCGTCGCCAGCGGCCTCTACATCGTCCATCGCGAGCATAGGCTTCGGCTGCGGAGCCGCGCGGCCTCGGACGTCGAGGCCGAGGCGTTGGCAAAAAAACTTTGATTTGCCCCCGATCGGTGGCATAACGCCGCCTTTAAACAGTTTAGGTCTGGAAAGTCAGGTCCGGGGAGCACACGTCGCTGGCACAAAAAA
The DNA here is from genome assembly GCF_004022915.1 of Mesorhizobium sp. M7A.F.Ca.US.006.04.2.1. Lineage (NCBI taxonomy): Bacteria > Pseudomonadati > Pseudomonadota > Alphaproteobacteria > Hyphomicrobiales > Phyllobacteriaceae > Mesorhizobium > Mesorhizobium sp. M7A.F.Ca.US.006.04.2.1. The sequence goes on along the minus strand of NZ_RZQA01000174.1, from coordinate 2,225 downwards.
TCAAGCTTTCGACGATCGCGGATGCGCTCGGCGTGTCCACGGCCACGGTCTCGCTGGCGCTGCGCGACAGCCCTCTTGTTGCCGGGACCACCCGTGACCGCATCAAGGAACATGCCCGCGCCATCGGCTATATCTACAACCGACGCGCCGCCAGCCTGCGCACCTCGCGTTCCGGCATTGTCGGCGTCGTCGTGCACGACATCATGAACCCGTTCTTCGCCGAGATCCTGCGCTCGATCGAAAGCGAGCTCGACCGCAGCCGGCAAACCTTCATCCTGTCCAACCACTATGATCAGCTCGAAAAGCAGCGCACTTTCATCGATACGCTTTTGCAACTCGGCGCCGACGGCGTCATCATGTCGCCGGCGATCGGCACGCCGGCTTCCGACATCGTGATGGCCGAGGAGAACGGCCTGCCGGCTGTGCTGATCGCGCGCACCGTCGAGGGTGCCGACGTGCCGGTCTTTCGCGGCGACGACTCTTATGGAACAGGCCTCGCCACCAACCACCTGATCTCGCTCGGCCACAAGCGCATTGCCATGATCGGCGGCACCGACCAGACCTCGACCGGCCGTGACCGCTACCAAGGCTATGTCAACGCGATGGAGGCGGCCGGGCTGGAAGTCAGGCCGTCCTGGCGCATCGCCGGGCCGCGCACCAAGCAGGCCGGCTTCGAGGCCGCCGGACAGTTCCTGGCGCTGAAGGACAGACCGACGGCAGCCTGCTGCTGGAACGACCTCGTCGCCATCGGTCTGATGAACGGCATTGCCCGCGCCGGCCTGGTGCCGGGCGTCGACATCTCGGTCACCGGCTATGACGACCTCGAAGAGGCGGCGATCGCGACGCCGGCGCTGACCACAGTCTGGAACGGCCAGCGCGAGGTTGGCCGCCGCGCCGCCAGCGCGCTGCTCGACAAGCTCAACGGGCAGACGGTGCGACCCTCGCAGGAATTGATCAAGCCGGAACTGCATGTGCGTCAGTCGACCGGCAAGCCGGTGGAGCGTGCATGACCAAGGCCGAACAGTTGCAGACCGTCGCCATCCTGGTGCCGGGCGATTTCAACGACCACGCGGTCGACCGCATCAACCGCACGTTCAGGCGTGTCAGAATTGAACGCGCCGATCCGGCGCTCGTCACCGACGAGATGCGCAGTGATGTGCGCGGCGTCGCTTCGTTCGCCGGCATCAACGCGGCGATGATGGATGCATTGCCCAACCTCGAACTCATCGCTTCCTTCGGCGTCGGCTATGATTCGGTCGATGTCGGTCATGCGGCGGCGAAAAACATCATGGTCACCAACACGCCCGACGTGTTGACCGAGGAGGTCGCCGACACCACGATCGGGCTGTTGATCAACACCATCCGCGACCTGCCGCGCGCCGAGACCTGGCTGCGCGACGGCAGCTGGGTGCGCAAGGGCAACTATCCGCTGAGCCGGCTGACCTTGCGCGGGCGCAGTGTGGGTATTTTCGGCATGGGCCGCATCGGGCAGGCCATTGCCCGGCGTCTGGAAGCCTTTGGCTTGCCGGTCGCCTACCACAACCGGCGCCGTGTCGAAGGTCTTTCCTACCACTATCATGCGACCCTGAAAGGGCTTGCCGAAGCCGTGGATACGCTGATTTCGGTCGCGCCGGGGGGCGCCTCGACGGAGAAGGCGGTCAATGCCGAGATACTGTCGGCGCTTGGCGCCAACGGCGTCTTCGTCAACATCGGCCGTGGCAGCACGGTCGATGAGGCAGCGCTTGCGGCAGCCCTTGCCAACGGCACCATCGCCGCTGCCGGCCTCGATGTCTTTGCCGACGAACCGAACGTGCCCAAGGCGCTGCTCGACGCGCCCAACACCTCGCTGCTGCCGCATGTCGGCTCGGCCTCGGACCATACACGCCGCGCCATGGCGGATCTGTGCGTCGACAATCTGGTGTCCTGGTTCACCGAGCGCCGGCCGCTGACGCCGGTGCCCGAGACGGCGCATGTGAAGGCTAGAAACTGATCGGTGGCTGCCACATTTATTAACGTCAGCTTAACCCTTTGGAATCATTGTTCAACCTGTCCGTGTACGTGGATGAAGAATGATGAAAGCACTTTCCGCATTGATCGCTGCCGCAGCGCTGTTTGGTGGCATTCAGCTGTTTCATGGCGGCAGCCGGGAAAGCGTAGCCAACGAGGCCGCCCCGTCCAACAGCTACAGGCTGGTCGCCAATGGCGATGAGGCGGTCTGTGCAGTC
>NZ_RZQA01000173.1:0-8895 GCF_004022915.1 Mesorhizobium sp. M7A.F.Ca.US.006.04.2.1 | reverse complement strand
GGCCGACCCCGACCACCGTGCCCTGCAGCCGGACCGCCTCGACCGCCGCGCCGATGAGGCCACGCTTGCCAACGCATTCGAAGACGATGTCGGGCGCTCCGCCGCAGAGATCGGTGAGGTTCTCGCTCAGCTTTTCGCCGGAAAGCGCGAAGCCGGTCGCGCCGAGAGCAAGCGCACGCTCGCGCTGATGGCCGTGGATGTCGGCCACCACGACACGCGATGCCCCCATGCGCCGCGCCCAGAAGGCGACGAGCAGTCCGATCGGCCCGGCACCCAGTATGGCGACCCGATCCCCCGGCTTCATGCCCGAACGGACGATGCAATGCAGGGCGACCGACAGTGGCTCGGCCAACGCACCATCCTCGAGTGCTACATCGTCGGACAGGATATGACATTGGCGTGCGGCCACGGTCGCGTATTGCGCATAGCCGCCGCCGATCAGCTCCATCTCGTGACAGCGCGCCGGATCGCCGCGCTCGCAGGCCTCGCAGTGTCCGCAACCGCGCATCGGCACGACAGCGACCCGGTCACCGATCCGAAGGCCCGTTGCCTCCGATCCGACCGCGACGATGTCACCGGAGAATTCATGGCCGAGCACAAAGCCTGCCTCGATGCCGAAAGGCACCGGATCCTCGGTGATGTGCAGATCGCTGCCGCAGATGCCGCAAGCGGCGACACGCAAGACGACCTCGTCCGGTGCTGGCGTCGGGTCCGGCACCGTGCCGATCCGCAGTGGGACCCCGACCTTATCGAAGATGGCGGCTTTCATGAAATCCTCCTCGTCAGCGGTTCGGGGTCGACGAGCTTGCGTCGGATCGGGAACCATGGTGCATCCCACCGCTTCGAGATCAGGCCCCAGATGCCCGTCCGGGCGTAGAGCGCCACCAGAAGCGTCATCAGGCCGAGGACGACGAAATAGGTTGCGCCATATTCGCCGAACCAGCGGTCCGCGATGAAGAAGATCAGCGATCCGATCAGAACGCCCTCGATGGACCCGATCCCGCCGACCATGACGATGAAGATCGCGACGTTCGCCCACATCGGGTCAAAGGCCGAACCGGGGGTGATGCGCAGCTGCGCCATAAAATAGATCGCGCCCGCGAGACCGCAGCCGACCGCCGACGCGACATAGATCAGGAAGCGTAGCTTCACGACATTCACGCCCTGGCTGGCAGCTGCAACCGGATTGTCGCGTATGGCGATCAGCGCAAGGCCGAAGCGCGAGCGAAGCAGCCAATAGCTGCCGCCCAGCGTGACGAGCAGCATCCCCGCACAGAGCAGCGACATAGCGACATTCCGCTCGAAGGCCGAATAGTCCTTCATCACGCGAAGCGACATGCCCGCGCCGGAATTGACGAGCGGCAGGTTCGAGGCGGTCAGCCGGAAGACCTCGGCCACCACCCATGTGCCGATCGAAAAATAGGGGCCATCCAGGCGATGCAGCAGCAGGTAGATCGGCACGGCCAGCGCGGCCGGCACCAGGAGCGACAGGAAGACCGCCACAAACGGATTGATGCCGTAGGTCTGCGCCAGCACGAAAAGCGCATAGCCGGCGGCGCCCATGAAGGCGTGCTGGCCCACGGAGACGAGGCCGGCATAGCCGGCGAGCAGGTTCCACATCTGCGCGACGGCGATATAGCAGCACAGCACCAGAACCGACCGGATCGTGCCGGTCGAAGCCCACCACGGCATGACAGCGACAGCGACCGTGGCCAGCACCGCCAGCGTCATCGCAATGCGACCGGACCGGGTCTGGCGCTGGACCACGACTTCGGGCACCTCGGTTGTTGCCACATAGGGAATCGCACTCATGACAATGCCTTTCCGAACAGGCCCTGTGGGCGGGTCGCCAGCACGACCAGGAAGACGATATGTCCGGCAAGCACGCCGAAGCCCGGATCGATGCGGAAGCCGATGGCCTGCGAGATGCCGAGCACCATCGAGCCGACGAAGGCGCCCCATACCGTCCCCATGCCGCCGATGATCACCGCTTCGAACGCGTAGATCAGCTGGGCAGGTCCGTCGGCCGGAGCAACAGTCGACCGCAGCGCCTGGAAGACGGCTGCAAAACCGAGAATGCCGACCGCCGCCGCTGTCGCCATCGCATAGACGGCGCGCGGGTTGATGCCGGTCATCGCCGCCGCCTCGACATCGGCCGACGCGGCGCGGAGCGCGCGACCGAAGCGCGTGCGCTTCAGCGTCAGGTCGAGGCCTCCTGTCAGGCCCGTGGCAACGGCCAGCACGATCAGCGGCAGGAGACCGACATAGATGCCGCCGATCTCGATGGACTGGCTCTCGATCCCATGGCCGGGCAGCGATCGGCTGTTCGCGGACCATATCTGGAGCATCAGGTTCTGCAGCGCGATCGACAGTCCGAAGGTCGCGATCAGCGAGGGCAGCGGATCGCTGCCCACCACGCGGTTCAGCACGGCCTTCTGCAGCACCCAGCCCATCAGCACCGCGAGCGGCACCAGCACGATCAGCACCGGCAGCGGTCCCAGACCCCAAGCCGTGGCGATCGAGATGCCGATCAGCGACAAAAGGATCACCAGATCGCCATGGCTGATGTTGACGATCCGCATGACGCCGAACATCAGCGCCATGCCGAGTGCATACTGGGCATACATGCCGCCCAGCAGGACCCCCTGCACCAAGGCGTCAAACCACTCCATGGCCCGCTCCAAAATAGGCTTTGCCGATCTGCTCGCGCGTGATTTCGGCGGACCTGCCGGTCAGGGTCACGCGGCCCTCCAGCATGCAGTAGAGGCGGTCCGTGGCGGTCCGGGCGAGGCCGACATCCTGCTCGACCACGATCATCGCCGTTCCGGTGGCGCGGATTTCGGGCAAGGCGGCATAGATTTCGCGGATCACCTTGGGCGCGAGACCAAGGCTGATCTCATCGCAGAGCAGCACGCGCGGCTGGCAGAGCAGCGCGCGGCCGATCGCCACCATCTGCTGCTGCCCGCCCGAGAGGCTTTGCACCTGGGTGCGAGCCTTCTCCTTGAGGATCGGGAACAGCTGGTGCAGACGCGGCAGCGTCCATCCGCCCTTGGCGCCCATGCGCGCGGCCTGGTCGATGGCGACGCGCAGATTGTCCTCGACCGACATGCCGGTGAAGAGGCGGCGGCCCTCCGGCACGATGGCGACGCCCTTCTGCACCATGCGGTCGGTGGCGGTGCCGCCGACCGGCTCACCGTGCAGCAGCACCATCTCGCGCCCGACCGGAAGCAGGCCCATGATCGAACGCAGGAGGGTGGATTTTCCGGCCCCGTTGGCGCCGATCAAGGCCACGGCCTCACCCTGGTGCAGCTCGATGTCGACGCCGTAGAGCGCCTGGAAGTCGCCATAGCGGGCCAACAGCCCGTGGGTGGAAAGAACGGCCGTCATCCCTCGATCCCCATGTAGACGCGCTGGACCTCGGGCAGCGCGATCACGTCGGCGGGCACGCCTTCGGCGATCTTCTCGCCGAAATTCAGCACCAACAGCCGGTCGGCCACCGCCAGCAGCGCGTTCAGCACATGCTCGATCCACACGATGGTGATGCCGCGGTCGCGGATGCGGCGCACCAGCGCCACCAGCGCCTTCGATTCATCGTCGGTCAGCCCGCCCGCGATCTCGTCCAGCAGCAGCAGCTTCGGATCCGACGCCAGCGCGCGCGCCAGCTCCAGCCGCTTGCGGTCGAGCAGAGTGAGACCGCCGGCCGAGACATTGGCCTTGTCGGAGAGTTCGCACTCGCGCAGGACCTGGGCGCAGAAAGCATAGCTCTGCTTCTCGGACCGGCCGCCGCCGAAAGCGGCGGCGACCAGCAGGTTTTCGAAGGTGGTCATGCCGGAATAGGGACGCGGGATCTGATAGGTCCGCCCGATCCCCATCTGGCAGCGGCGGAAGGGCGGCTCGCCGCGGAGTGCCGTGTCGCCGAGCTGTATCTCGCCGCCGGACGTCTTCAAGTCGCCGCTGATCACGTTGAACAGCGTCGTTTTGCCCGCCCCATTCGGGCCGAGGATGCCCAGCACCTCGCCCCGATGCACGTCGAAAGTCACGTCATGCAGGACGCGGACAGCGCCGAAGGACTTCGACACCCCGTGCGCTTTCAGCAGGATTTCCCTACGCATGACTCTGCCCGCGTCCCCGCTCATGTCACCAGGCGATCGGCTGAATAGCCTGCTGCGGCGCGAAGAGCTGATTGACCGTGTTGTCGACGATCTTCAGGTCATAGGGCCATTTCTCGCCCTTCACCCACTGGCCGCCGAAGATCGGCGTCTTGCAGATGTTCTTGTGGGGCGAGCCGTCGAACTTGATATGACCGACCAGCGTCTGCAGATCGGTAGCGACCAGGGCGTCTCGGTTGGCTGTACGATCGAGCGGATTGGAAGAGCGCTTCAGGATGTCGAGCGCGACCTCGAGCAAGGCATGCGAATAGCCCAGCGGCTGCGTCCACTGCCGCTTCGAATCGACTTCCCATTGGCTGGCGATGTCGCTGCTGACCTGCCCGGTCAGCGACGACTTGAACGGGAAGGCCGGTGTCCACCAGACCTCCGAGGACATGCCGTTGCCTAGAGGACCCATGGCCTCGACACCCCCCGGGAACAGGAGTGCCGCCGCCACCGTGACCGCCTTCGGCTTGAAGCCCTGCTGGTTGCACTGGGTGACGAAGGTCTTCAGATCGTCCGGATAGGTAATGCCGCCGATGATCTCGCAGCCCTGCTTCTTGAACTCGGCGATCTGTGCGGAAAAATCATTGGTGCGGGGCTGGAAATAGCCGGGCACCACGACCTCGTAGCCGGCCTTGCGGGTCGGCGCTGGCAAGCCATATTCGTCGTTGCCCCAGGTCTCGCCGTCGATGTTCTGCGGAAACAGCATGCCGACCTTCTTGTTGGTCTCCAGATGGTTCCAGAGTCCGACGAAGGTGTTCAGCGCCTCGTCGAGGCCCCAGAAGAAATGATAGGTCCAGTCGAAGGTCTGCTTGCCGCCGCCGCGCGGCATGATCACCGCTTGCCAGGGAGCGCCGGAGGAAATGCAGGGGGTCTCATAAAGCTCGGCCTGCTCGGCCGCGGGCAGGATTGTGTCGGTGGTCGAGGCCGGTACGAGCAGATGCACCTCGTCGTTCAGGATGAGGTTGCCGGCGATTTCCGATGCCTTGTTCGGATTGGACTGGCTGTCGCGATCGAGTATCTCGATCTCGTAAGTATTGCCGTCGGCACATTGCAGCTGGCCGCCGAGCAGTGCGCGGATTTTCTGCAAGGTGTAGCCATCCGTTTCACCAAACAGGGCGAGCGGCCCGGTCGTGGGGCTGAGATAGCCGAGCTTGATCTTCCCCGCCGTCGCGGCGCGCAGATAGGTCGGCATGCCCAGCGTGCTGGCGGCAACGCCGGCTCCAATCCCCTTCAGGACGCTTCGGCGGCTGGGCCGCAAGCCCGATTTCACCAGTTTGTTGTAGTAGGTCATTGTCGGTTCCTCCCTGGGTTAAGTTTCTCCGGCCCACGGGACCGGTCTCAGTTCAAAGCTTGTTCAGGTCATCCTCAGCAGCGAGCCGCCATCGATGACGATCAGCGAGCCCGTCACGTAGGACGCGGCCGGCGACGCAAGATAAAGCGCCAGGCCCTTGATCTCTTCAGGGTCACCGATCCGGCCGATGAGCGACTGGGCCTCGAAGGCCTTGCGGTCCGCCGGATTGCGCAGCCGGCCGCCGGCGATGTTGGTGATGAACGGCCCGGGCAGGATTGCGTTGATGCGGATGTTGTAGGCGCCGAGCTCCATCGCCATGTGGCGAACGAGATGGTTCACCGCGGCCTTGGCGGGCATGTAGGGTGTACCCACGATGCTCTCGTTGATCAGCGAGGCGATGGACGACGTGACGATGATCTGGCCGCCGCCATTCGGCTTCATGTGCCGCACGGCATGCTTGATCGTGGTGTAGACCGAGGTCAGGTTTATCTCGATCACCTTGTCCCAGTGCTCGTCGGGCAGGTTCTCGATGGCGCCCTCGGGGTTCCTTTCGCCCGTCGGGGTGTTGAAGCCCGGCCCGGCGTCGATCCCGGCATTGGCGAACACGACGTCGATCGAGCCGGCCTTCTCGGCCACCTTGTCGAAGGCGGCCGCCATGGCCGCACGGTCGCCGACATCGACGACCTGGCCCCAGACATCGCCACCCGCCGCCCTGATCGCCGCCACGGTCTTCTCCAGCCCGGCAGGGTTCAGGTCGAAGATGCAGACCTTCGCCCCGTGCTCGGCCATGATCTCGGAATAGGCCTGCCCGATGCCGCTGGCGCCGCCGGTGACGATCACCGACTTGCCTCTGACATCGAACATCTTCTCAAGTGCGGCCATCAGTTTCCTCCCTTGCGCGACAGCACGAAATCGAACTCTACGTCGTAGAACGGCGCCGCGACCTCGACCCTGGCCGCGGCTTCGGCGTCCTCGACCTTGCGGAATTCGGCGAGCAGGCTTTTCTTCACGCCGAAGACGGCATCTGAATCGATGTACGGATCGTCCGGATCGAAGATGTGCGTGGTCAGCGCGTCGAAGCCCTCGGCCTCGACAATGTAGTGGAGATGCGCCGGACGATTGGGGTGGCGGCCTAGCGCGCCCAGCAGCTTGCCGACCGGACCGTCATCCGGGATCGGGTAGTATTTGGGCTTCACGCCGCGGAACCAGTAACGTCCGTCCGCACCGGTGCGGAACACCCCGCGCAGATTGAAGTCGGGCTGGATGCCCTTCTGCTGCACGTCGTAGAAACCCTCGTCATTGGCCTGCCAGACGTCGATCTTGGCGCCTGCGATCGGGTTACCCTCGGTATTGAGGATGCGGCCATGCACGAACATCGGCTCGCCCTTCTGGTCGAGGCAGATGTTCGATCCCATTGGCAATTCGGGCGCGTCGGCGACGTGGAAAGGCCCCAGCACCGTGGATTCCGAGGCACCCGACGGCTTGCGGTTGTTGATCGCATCGACCAGCATCGAGACGCCGAGAACATCCGACAGCAGGATGTACTCCTGCCGCCATTCGTTGCAGATCTGGCCCGTCTGCGTCAGGAACATGATCGCGCCGAACCATTCCTCCTGCGTCGGCTCGATCTCCTTCACCGCCTCGTGCAGCTTTCGGGTGATGACCTCCATCACCTCTTTGAGCCGCTCGTCTTTGGCGTTCCTGTTGCGCGCCACGACGACCTCGGCCGAGTTCGCCTCGGTGAAATAGCCGGATTCGTGTTCGTCGATCATGCGATCCTCCTCAGCGCGCCAGAACGGATTTGAAGACCCGGCGCAGTTCGGCCGCCGGATCGGCCGCGAGCGTTTCGGAACGCCAGGCGACGTGGTGGTCGGGACGGACGACCAGGCAGCCGGTGTCGCGGATCTCCCGCGCGCCGGCCCAGTCGCCGGTATGATCCTCGATCGTGCGGCGCGGGCCGATCACATGGCTGCGGATCGGCAGACCGAGCTCCGCGCCCACCGTCTCCGCCGCGGCGACCCACGCCTCGCCGCCAATACCGGTCAAAAGCGTGAACTCGCCATGCCCGCAAAGATCGAGCGTCGAGACCTTCCTGCCCGAGCGCTCGAACACCCAGACATGCGGCAAGCGCGCGCCCGGCCACGTCGTTGGCGCATAGTGCAGCTCGCGATCCTTCTCGAATGCCGGCTCGCGCTGGCCGTCGGTCACCACCGCGCCGGACGCATAGCGCTGGTTCATCTCGACGCCATGGGCGTCGAACTCGTACTTCTTGAAGGCGATAGCCTTGCGGAGCGCCTCGCGCTGCGCTTCGGCCGCGGGCGTCGCGTCGGCGCGGGCCTCCATGTTCCTCTGGATCTTGTCGTGATCGACGCCGCCATCCATGCCGAGCGCCTCGAAGATCGGTCCGAATTCGGCAATGGACTGGTTCGCCCGCGTCACGATCTGGCGCGCGATCGGTGCGCGCTCGGCAGAGTAGCTATCCAGAAGCCCGATGCCCGCCTGCCCCTTGACGACCTTGGCAAGCTTCCAGGCGAGATTGAACCCATCCTGGATCGATGTGTTCGAGCCGAGCCCGTTCGAGGGCGGATGCCGGTGCGCGGCGTCGCCCATGATGAACACCCGCCCCTTCTGCATGTGCGTGGCGAAGCAGTTGTTCACCGTCCAGGTGTTGGCGCCCAGGAGCTTGATCTCGAGCGCGGGATCTCCGACCAATTGACGCGCGACCTCGGTGGCCAGTTCCGGCGTTACCTCCGGCGGCGGCTGGTTGATGTCGTAGCCCCAGACGATCAGCCACTCGTCCCACGGCCGCACCATGCGAACCAGACCCATGCCGATGCCGCCGACGTCGGCGCCGGGCTGCATGACCCAGTAGAGGACGCTCGGCCGGTGCGCGACGTATTTCGACAGATCGGCCCTGAACAGGATGTTCATCGAGCCGCCGACGCCCATCTTACCGTCGAGCGGCAGGCCCAGATGCTCGGCCACCAGCGAGTTGCCGCCGTCGGCGCCGACGAGGAACTTCGACCGCACGGTGAAATCCTTACCCGACAGCCGATCGCGGCAGGTCGTGGTCACGCCGTCCGCATCCTGGACATGGCCGACATATTCCGTGCTCATGCGTGCCTGCGTCCCGCGGGCGCAGGCCGACTTGAACAGGATCGGCTCCATGAAGGTCTGGGGCAGATCGTTCATGAAACAGGGAGACGACAGCAGATGTTCGGCCTTGGAGAGCGGCGCTGTACCCCAGCTCTTCATGCGGCCGATCTCCTCGCCGGCCAGGCTTTCGCAGAACACGTTCTCGCCCATCAGTTCCTGCGGCGAGGCGTGCATCATGGCCTCTGCCTCGACATCCGGACCGAGGTCCCGCAGCACTTCCATGGTGCGCTGGTTGGTGATGTGGGCACGCGGCGTGTTCGACAACCAGCGATAGCGATTGACGATCATGTTGGC
>NZ_RZQA01000172.1:0-8935 GCF_004022915.1 Mesorhizobium sp. M7A.F.Ca.US.006.04.2.1 | reverse complement strand
ACCTACTGGAAGATGAAAACCGCACGTTGCGGCGAAACGAAACCGTCGGCGGCGATCGAGAAATAGGCGACGAGCCCGAACAAGAGCACGATGAAGCCGTAGCGGATGGCGTGGTCGCGCAATGTCATTCGGCGCTCCCGCGCGCTGCTGCCGTTTTTAGCCAATCCGAACCCATGCTCTTTCCATTCCCATTCCTAACGCCCGTGCTCAGGCGGCACTGTGCAGCGGCCCGCCGGCGACCTCGGCCAACAGGCGGTCGAGATCGACATCGGCATTGCGGTGCTCGCCGACGATGGTCTGTTCCGACATGACCAGGATGCGATCGGCGGTCTCCAGCGCCTCGTCGAGTTCGGTGACGAACAGCAGCGTGGCGCGTCCGTTTGCACTGGCCCTGAGCTTGGCGGCGATGTCGCGCCGGGCGGAAATATCGACGCCCTGAAACGGCTCGTCCAGAATGAACAGTCTCGCATGCTGGGCCATCCAGCGGGCGACCATCACCTTCTGCTGGTTGCCGCCGGAGAGCTCCGACATCTCGTCCTTCTCGGAGCGGCAGACGATGCCCAGCTCCTCGATCTGCCGGCGCGCCGTGGCGCGTTCCAGACGGCGCTTGAGAACAGCGAAACGTGACATGCGCTTGTGAAACGGCAGGCTGATATTTTCCTGGATGTTGAAGCCGCCGACGATGCCGTTCTCGCCGCGGTCCTTGGCAACGAGGAACACGCCGGCGGCGATCGCCTCGCCGGCTGTTTCAGGCGCATAAGGCCTGCCGTTCAGCGTCATTGTGCCGGCCAGCGGCTGGCGCACGCCAAACAGCGTCTCGGCAAGCGCCGTCTTGCCGACGCCGACGAGGCCGGTGATGGCAACGACCTCACCGTCGCCGAGCGTCAGCGAGATCGGCCGCGCGCCTTGTGCGATGCGCAGACCGTCTATCTTGAAGACGGCATTGGCTGAATCCCTGACAACAATCCGGTCGAGATGGATCTTGCGGCCGAGCATGGCGTTGACCGCGCCTTCATAGTCGAGCGGTTTCTTGTCGAAAATGCCTGAGATGATCCCGTCCCGCATCGATACGATGCGGTCGGCCAGCCGCCTTATGTCCGACATACGGTGCGAGATGTAGAGGATGGCCACGCCTTGCTCGCGCAGCCTGTCGATCAGGGCAAACAGCCGATCAGCCTCGGCGCTGGAGAGCGATGAGGTCGGCTCGTCGAGGATCAGCACTTTCGGCTTGTGCGCCAGCGCGCGGGCAATCGCCACCATCTGGCGATCGGCCAGCGAAAGATCACTCACCCGCGCCTTCAAATCGATGGCCAGCCCCATGCGGTCGGCAACCGCCTTGGCCTCTCGCCGCACGCGCATTGGATTGAACAGGGTCGGCGCACCGCTGCCGCTCAGCCGGTCCAGCGTCAGGTTGGTGGCGACGTCGAGATCGGCGACGACACCGTCATTGATGTTCTGGTGCACGGTGACGACGCCGGCGCGGATCGCCTCGGCCGGGGTTTTCGGCGCGAAATCCTGGTCGGCGAGCACCATCGTCCCGCCGCCGCGTTCATAGACACCAGAGATGATCTTGACGAGGGTGGATTTGCCGGCGCCGTTGGCGCCCATCAGCACGGTCACTTCACCGGCATACAGTTCCAGCGAGACGCCGCCAAGCACCTCGTTATGGCCAAAGGATTTCCTCAGTCCCTCTACGCGGAACACGGCATTGCCGACCATGCGTTCCTCCCTGACATGACGCTATGAGCTGCATCGGCAATTGTCAACACGATTGACAATTGCCAGATCGCTTCCTAGCTTGGCCCGGCCGCCACGCCTCCGTTATGTTGGAAGCGCATATGCGGGAGGATAACGATGACTGAAGAATTGCCGTTCGAAGCCCTGTCGGTCGAAACCCTGGCTGCACGCCTTGGCGGCAACGAGGCGCTGTGCGCGAAGATCGGCAAGGACACTGGCGCCTGGAAGGTCCGCGAGGTCGGCGACGGCAATCTCAACCTGGTGTTCATCGTCGAGGGCGCCAGCGGTGCGGCCGTGGTCAAGCAGGCCCTGCCCTATGTCCGCCTGGTCGGCGACAGCTGGCCGCTGCCGTTGAAGCGCTCCTTCTTCGAATATCACGCGCTGACCAGGCAAGAGGCGCGCGCGCCGGGCTCGGTGCCGGCGATCCATTATTTCGATGAAGGTCAGGCGCTGATCATCATGGAATATCTTGCGCCGCCGCATATCATCCTGCGCCGTGCCCTGATCGACGGCCGCCAACTGCCGAACATCGCCCGGGATATCGGCCTGTTCATGGCCCGGACGCTGTTTCGCGGCTCCGACCTGCATATGGCCGCCAAGGACCGCAAGGCCGATCTGGCGCTGTTCGCCGACAATGTCGAGCTTTGCGACATCACCGAAAACCTGGTGTTCTCCGATCCCTATTTCGATGCCAAGATGAACCGGCACACCTCGCCGCAGCTCGACGGCCTGGTCGCCGAACTGCGCGCCGACCGCGACCTCAAGGTCGAGGCGCAGCGGCTGAAGCACATCTTCGCCGCCAATGCCGAAACGCTGCTGCATGGCGACCTGCATTCCGGTTCGATCATGGTCACCGACACGGAGACCCGGATGATCGATCCGGAGTTCGCCTTCTACGGCCCGATGGCTTTCGACGTCGGCATGCTGCTTGCCAATTTCTGGATGTCCTTCTTCTCGCAACGCGGCCACGAACAGAAGGGCAAGCGCGACGCCATGCGCGCCTATCTGCTCGGTGTGACGGTCGAGACCTGGTCGGTGTTCCGCGCCGAGTTTTCGCATCTATGGCGCAGCGAGCGCACCGGCATGCTCTACCAAAAGAGCCTGTTCGAGGACCAGGGCGACATCCTTGCCTCAGAGCAGGCGCGCGACCATGTGCTGCACCAGATCTGGACCGACCTGCTAGGCTTTGCCGGCGTCGAAGTGCACCGGCGCATCCTCGGTCTCGCTCACAATGCCGATTTCGAGACCATTGCCGACGAGGATCTGCGCGCCAGTTGTGAAGCAAAGGCGCTGAAATTCGGCCGCCACCTCGCCGTCAACCGGCGCCAGATCCACAGCATCGACGAGGTCAACCAACTGGCCGCGCTGATCGAACAGGAGAGCAGCATTTGAACGTCGGCGACCGCCACTATCGCACCATCTGGCTGAGCGACGACGGGCGTTCGGTCGATATCATCGACCAGCGCTGGCTGCCGCATGATTTCCGCATCGAGAGGATCGGCACGGTTGCCGGCATCGCCACCGCCATCCGTGACATGTGGGTGCGTGGCGCGCCTCTCATTGGCGTCACCGCTGCCTATGGCGTCGCCATGCAGATGGCCGACGATGCGTCGGATGCAGCGCTCGACGCCGTGTGGGAGACCCTGCACGAGACGCGGCCGACCGCGATCAATCTGCGCTGGGCGCTGGACGAAATGCGGCGCTTCCTGCGGCCTTTGCCTACCGAACAACGCGCTGCAGCCGCCTATCGGCGGGCCAGTGAGATCGCCGACGAAGATGTCGGCCTCAACCGCGCCATCGGCGAGAACGGTCTCACCATCATCAAGGCGATCGCGGCGCGCAAGCAGAAGGGCGAGCCGGTCAACATCCTGACCCATTGCAACGCCGGCTGGCTGGCGACGGTCGATTACGGCACGGCGACCGCGCCGATCTACCTGGCCACAGAAGCCGGCATTCCGGTCCATGTCTATGTCGACGAGACGCGGCCGCGCAACCAGGGCGCCCAGCTGACCGCCTGGGAGATGGCCGGGCACGGCGTGCCGCACACGCTGATCGTCGACAATGCCGGCGGCCATCTGATGCAGCGCGGCGCAATCGACATGGTCATCGTCGGTACCGACCGCACCACGGCCGACGGCGATGTCTGCAACAAGATCGGCACCTATCTCAAGGCGCTCGCCGCCGCCGACAATGACGTGCCGTTCTATGTCGCATTGCCGTCGCCGACCATCGATTGGACGGTGCATGACGGTCTGGCCGAGATCCCGATCGAGCAACGCTCGGCCGACGAGGTCTCGCTGGTCTGGGGCAAGACCGCCGCCGGCGAGATTGCCCAGGTGCGCATTTCGCCTGAGACGACGCCGGCGGCCAACCCGGCCTTCGACGTGACGCCGGCGCGGCTGGTGACCGGCCTGATCACCGAGCGCGGTGTCGCCAAGGCCTCGCGCGAGGGCCTGAAGCAGATGTTTCCCGAGCGGGCGTAGCCGCTCGCTTCTAGTACAGAGGCTCGGCCATGTGCTTGGGTGTCGGCCAAGTCTCGGTGATACCCGGCTGCACCGGCCGCTCCAGATAGGTCGAGAGCACCACATAGCTGCGCGTCGAGGTGACGCCCGGCGTTTCGTAGAGGCGCGCCAAAAGGCCTTCGAGGGCCCTGGTGTCTTCGGTGCGGACCTTCAGCAGCATGCAGGTGTCGCCGGCGACGGTATGGATTTCCTCCACTTCGGGATATTGCGAGACCGCCATCAGTTCCGGCGTCTTTCCCCAGCCCCTGGTGTCGATATGGACAAAGGCGAGCAAAGGCTTTTTCACCGCCCGGGGATCGATGATGGTGACCGTGTTGCGGATGGCGCCGCTGCGCCGGAGCCGTTTGACCCGCTCATGCGCTGCCGGTGGCGACAAGCCGACGCGATCGCCGAGTTCGGCGTAGCTGATCGTGGCATCATCGACCAGGACACCTAATATTCTTCGGTCTATCGCGTCGAGATCGCGGGCCGCTGGCCTGTTCTGCAGAATGCCATCTGTTTCTTCATCCATGGCGAAATTCCTGGTTCTCCGCTGAATATAATACGGCCATTATGCCGATATGTCGAACATTGATCAACTTGCACCATTGACTGCCCGAGCCCCGATCCCGGCGCTTGCCTATCTGTTGACGGGCTGCATCGCGGTCATCGGCTCGAACTCGCTGGTGCTGGGTCCGATTGCACCGGCTGTCGCCTCGTCGTTCGGAACCAGCGTGCCGGCCGTGATGATTGCGGCGGCCGCGTTCGGCCTCGGCACCTCTGCCAGCGCGCTGTTCCTGGCGCGCTACATCGACCGGCTCGGTGCTCGCAGAATGCTGCAGGGCGCACTGCTGCTGTTGGCACTGGCGCTGGTCGCCAGCGCCGCGGCACCCACGGTGATCATGCTGGTCGCCGCACAGCTGCTGGCCGGCATCGCCGCCGGCGTCGCCATGCCGGCGATCTATGCCAGCGCGGCGGCCATCGCTCCTCCGGGCAGGGAGAGCGGCACGATCGGCGTCGTGCTGACCGGATGGACACTCAGCATGGTTGCCGGCGTTTCGCTTTCGGCCGTGCTTGCCGATCTGGTGCATTGGCGCGCCGTTTTCGCAGCGGTCGCGGTGCTTGCGGCCCTTGCATGGATGGGGCTGACAGCGACGTCGCTCAGCGACACCAGGAAGGCCGGACCGGCGCCCGCCCCGCTGGAAGCGCTCGGCATTCCCGGAATCCTGCCGCTGCTGGTCGCGTGCGCGGCCTTCATGACTTCGTTCTACGGCGTCTATGGCTATCTCGGCGACCATCTTCATGTCGGGCTTGGACAGCCGGTGAGCGCCAATGGCCTGGCGGCGCTTGCCTACGGCATAGGCTTCGGGACGGCTGCTCTGCTCGACGGCATCATCGACAGACTGGGTGCGCGGCGCGTCATGCCGTTTGCCTATCTTCTTGTCGCCGTCGTCTACGTCGCGATGGCGGCGACGAGCGACAGTTTCGGGCTGACCCTGACCATGGTGGCAATCTGGGGACTGGCCAACCATTTCGGCCTGAATGTCCTGGTGATGCGCCTGTCGGCGCTCGATCCGTCGCGGCGCGGCACGATCATGGGGCTGAACAGTGCGGTGACTTACCTCGCGGTCTTTGTCGGCACCACCAGCTTCGGGCCGCTTTATTCCAACTTCGGCTTTGCTGTCTGCGTGATGGTTGCAGCACTGCTCATGCTGATCGCCGCATCGGCGGCGGCGTGGCGCACGCGGTAGTCGAACGGACTTGGCCCAACCTTCTCACGGTTGACAGCAGCGTCCTGCCCTTTCATACAAAGCCGTTAATGTTCTCAGGGCGGGGTGAAAGTCCCCACCGGCGGTAAGGGTTTCTACCCAAGCCCGCGAGCGCTTTCCGGTCCACGCATCAATGCGTGGATTCTTAAGTGCTAGAGCGTCCTTTACGCGTCCAAGGGACGCGTGGCGCTCTAGTGGAAAGGTCAGCAGATCCGGTGTGATTCCGGAGCCGACGGTTACAGTCCGGATGGAAGAGGACGAAACGGAAGCCGGCCCGCTTTTCGCGGGCTTAATCCGTATCGTGCGTCCTGATTCTGGTTCGAAACGGAAGGATGGACCCATGAATCAGCATTCCCATAAAGACTACGAAACGACCCGCATCGCCGTTATCCGCGCGCGCTGGCATGCCGATATCGTCGACCAGTGCGTACTGGCGTTCGAGACGGAACTGGCCTCTCTGGGAGGCGAGCGCTTCACCGTCGACATCTTCGATGTGCCCGGCGCCTATGAGATCCCCCTGCATGCCAAGACCCTGGCCGGGACCGGCCGTTATGCCGCGATCCTCGGCACAGCCTTTGTCGTCAATGGCGGCATCTACCGGCATGAGTTCGTCGCAAGTGCCGTCATCGACGGCATGATGAACGTGCAGCTGTCGACCGGCGTGCCGGTGCTGTCGGCGGTGCTCACCCCGCACAACTACCACGACAGCGCCGAGCACCACCGCTTCTTCTTCGAGCACTTCACCGTCAAGGGCAAGGAAGCGGCGAACGCCTGCGTGCAACTCCTGGCGGCGCGGGACCTGATCGCGGCCTGAGGTCGTCAAACTGGCCGGATTTCAACCCTGCAACAAGAATTGCGATCGATAAGCGCTCCGAAGGTTGCGGTTCCCTTGAAATCCCGCCAGAAGCATCAAGGGCCGACCGGCAAACCGGCCGGCCCGCGACGTTGCGCTTGAAACCAGATACGGGAGACTATTGGGTGGCTCGCATAACACTGAGACAATTGCTCGACCACGCCGCCGAATACGGCTATGGCGTGCCCGCTTTCAACATGAACAACATGGAACAGGGCCTCGCCATCATGGAGGCCGCCGAGGAGACCAAGTCGCCGGTCATCCTGCAGGCTAGCCGCGGCGCGCGCGCCTATGCCAATGACGTGGTGCTGGCCAAGCTGATCGACGCGCTGGTCGAAATCCATCCCGACATTCCGGTCTGCATGCATCTCGACCATGGCAACAACGAAGCCACCTGCGTCACCGCGATCCAGTACGGCTTCACCTCCGTCATGATGGACGGATCGCTGAAGGAAGACGGCAAGACGCCGGCCGACTACGCCTACAATTCCGGCATCACCAAGCGCGTCGTCGACATGGCGCATTGGGGCGGCGTGTCCGTCGAAGGCGAGATCGGCGTGCTCGGCTCGCTCGAGAGCGGCGGCGGCGAGCAGGAAGACGGCCACGGCGTCGAAGGGGCGATCAGCCACGACCAGCTTTTGACCGATCCCGAACAGGCGGTCGAGTTCGTCAAAGACACCCATGTCGATGCGCTGGCGGTTGCCATGGGCACCAGCCATGGCGCCTACAAATTCTCGCGCAAGCCGGACGGCGCGGTGCTGGCCATGAACGTCATCGAGGAGATCCACCGCCGCCTGCCGAACATGCACCTGGTCATGCACGGCTCGTCCTCGGTGCCCGAGGATCTGCAGGAGATCATCAATAAATATGGCGGCCAGATGAAGCCGACCTGGGGCGTGCCGGTCGAGGAGATCCAGCGCGGCATCAAGCACGGCGTGCGCAAGATCAACATCGACACCGACAACCGCATGGCGCTGACCGGCGCGATCCGCAAGGTGCTGACCGAGAATCCAAGCGAGTTCGATCCGCGCAAATATTTGACACCGGCCATGGCCGCCATGCGCAAGCTCTGCAAGGAGCGCTTCGAACAGTTCGGCACCGCCGGCAACGCGCAGAAGATCAAGCCGCTGCCGGTCGCCGAAATGGCCAAGCGCTACAAGTCGGGCAGTCTGGACCCGAAGTTCGGCTGAGCTGAACGCTGGTATCGAGGGCAGGAGCGCGGCAGCGCCCTGCCCGTTTACCGAACACTATTGAAGCGTCCGCGCCGGCTGACCGGCGTGGTCGCGCGCGATGCCGGCGTCGGCATCCTCGGCGCCAAAAGCACGGTCGAGGCCCGTCGCCACGACCGAGACCCTGAAGCGGCCTTCCATGCCCTTGTCGAAGATGGCGCCAACGATGATGTCGGCATCCTCGTAGACCTCTTCGCGGATGCGGGTGGCGGCCTCGTCGACTTCAAACAGGGTCATGTCCCTGCCACCCGATATCGAGACCAGCACGCCCTTGGCGCCTTTCATCGACACTTCGTCGAGCAGCGGGTTGGCGATCGCGGCTTCGGCCGCCTTCATCGCGCGGCCTTCACCGGAAGCCTCACCGGTGCCCATCATGGCGCGGCCCATGTCGCGCATCACGGATTTGACATCGGCGAAGTCGAGATTGATCAGGCCTTCCTTGACGATGAGGTCGGTGATGCAGCTGACGCCGGCATAGAGCACCCGGTCGGCAATGACGAACGCATCGGCGAAGGTGGTCTTGGCATCGGCGATCCTGAACAGGTTCTGGTTCGGGATGACGATCACCGTGTCGGCGCTCTCGCGCAGCCGCTCGATGCCTTCTTCGGCCATCTGCATGCGGCGCCGGCCTTCAAAGGTGAACGGCTTCGTGACGACGCCAACCGTCAGGATGCCGGCTTTGCGCGCCGCCTGGGCGATGATTGGAGCCGCACCGGTTCCCGTGCCGCCGCCCATTCCGGCGGTGACGAAACACATATGCGTGCCGGCCAGATGATCCATGATCTCGTCGAGCGATTCCTCGGCCGCGGCGCGGCCGATCTCGGGAAGCGATCCGGCGCCCAGCCC